>CAVDDT010000024.1:0-36161 GCA_963607765.1 Paratractidigestivibacter sp.
CTTTTTGTATTATTATTTAGTACTTGTGTTAGTCACAATATATACACAAGCCTTCTTGGTTTCCGACCAAATCCAGCCTTTTCCATTAGCATCTTCGCAAGTGACTGTTTCGTTATCAGAACCACTATCATCTTCTGACTTGTCTTTATCACCAGAGTCCTTTTTATCATCTTGATCATCATCTTTTTTAGAAGGCGTATCATCGGACTTTTCTACCGTTACAGTACAAGTAGCCTTTGCATCATCACTGCTAATTGTGCCATTAGGGTCATATTTAACATTTGCTCTAGCGGTAATAATGGCTGTTCCTTCTTTTAAAGCTTTAATGTTTCCATTTTGATCAACTTGAACAACCTCTTCATCTGACGAAGACCAAGTTATTGTTTTATCACTAGCACTTTCATTTTCAACAGCAGCTTTTAAAGTTTCGCCATCTCCTTCACTTAAAGAAACTTTTTCTTTATCTAGGGTAACTTTTTCAACAAGCTCCACAACATTTACCTTAACACTTGTTTGTATTATAGAACGTTTTCCTCCAAAAGAGGCAACCATGGCATCGTCACTTCCTGCTTTTAAAGCTTTTACCACCGCTGAATTATCTGTATCATACTCAACCTTAATAATTCCTACCTTTGAGCTTTCCCATCCAAGTGTTGTTTTATAGGCATCGGATGGTTCTACTGTTGCTTTCAAGACGGTCTTGCTATAGCTTGAATCTTTTGGATTTGTAAAGATAGTTACTTCGTTTTTCTCAAGTTTAATATTTGTAACATATCCTTGAACTTTTACTTCAATTGAACTAGTTATTATTTTATTATTTTGATCTTTAAGAGAAAAATTAACTGTTATCGTTCCTGCTTTAGCTCCATCTTTTAAAGATAATGTTGAAGTTAATCCATTTGAATCTATAGAAACTATTTTTTTAAAATTATCGAATTGTGCACCATATAAATCTACATAGTTACTAACTTCCCATTTAACATCTGTATAGCTTGTTATATCTTGACTAAGAGTTGCGGTTAGCTCAGTTTGCTTTTCTTGTTCTTCTCCGTTATACCAAAGATTTGTTTTTTCTGATGCAAGAGTAATCTTATCTGTATCTTCTCCTTGTATTGTAGTAGATGGGATAAACACACATGCTGCAATTATCGCAAATGCAAGAGATATATTTAATAGTTTATTTATTTTTTTCATAATTTCCTTTAAAAAAACAAACTCTTATAGTTTGTCATACTTATCGCTTTTTCCTTTTGCTTTATCAACCGGATATTTCTTATCATTAACGACCAATTTGTTCCTAATGATTTCATCCATGTCTAAGTTGCATGCATCAGCCAACAATATCGAATAGTTCAAGACATCCGCAAGTTCTTCTTTTATCTTTTTCAGCTTACCATCGCTGCTTGTATCGCTTCCACTCCATTGAAATATTTCAAGCAGCTCACCGGCTTCCAAACTTAATGATATGGCTAAATCCTTAGGATTATGGAATTTCTTCCATTCTCTATCATCTCTAAATTTTATGACCTGTTTAACAGTATCATCGCTAATCATTATTCATTTCCTTTTTAATAATTGATTCAACTTCACTAATTGATTTATCAAGATTGTCATTAACCACATGATATTTATAAACTTCACCTTGTTTAATTTCATTTTCAGCTTGGCTCACTCTTTTATTGATGGTTTCCTCTTGTTCGGTGCCTCTACCTACAAGTCTTTCTCTTAGTTCTTCAATACTTGGTGGAAGAATAAAGATACTAATCGCATCAGGACATTTTTTAATTATTTGTAAACCACCTTGAATATCAATCTCAAGAACCACATTGTGTCCTTCGTTTCTCATTTTTTCAACATAATCCTTTGGCGTGCCATAGTAATTATCTACATACCTCGCATGTTCAAGAAACTTATCTTCCTTGATCGCTTGTTCAAATTCATCCTTACTTACAAAGAAATAATCTTTGCCATTAACTTCCCCATCTCTAGGAGATCTAGTAGTCATTGAAACAGAATAAGTAATATTTAATTCACTATTTTTAAAAACTTCTTTTAAAATAGTGCCCTTGCCAACGCCACTTGGCCCACTATATACAATCAACAATCCTTTTTTCATATTATTTCCATTGTACTACTAAAATTTTAGAATAAACGTATAATTAAAATATGGCTTTAGATGGAATTATATTAAGCAAAGTAAAAGAAGATTTGGATGCTCATTTGCCCATGCACATAAACAAAATTAATTCTACTTCATCAACTGAGGTAATTTTTAATGTGCATTCAGACTATAAAAGAACTAATTTGGTTATTTCTTTACACAGTGTTTATAATCATATTTCTCTTTCAAACGAAAATTATAGTGACTATGAAGAACCATCCACTTTTGTAATGGTTTTAAGAAAACACTTAACAAACGGTATTATCACATCAATTGAACAATATAACTATGATCGTTATTTATTATTAAATATAAAATCATTAAACGAATTGTATGACGAGAAAGAATATATTTTAAGTGTTGAATTAATGGGAAAGTACGCCAACTTAATATTAGTGGAAAAAAGTGACAACAAAATTATTGACGCTTTAAAAAAGATACCACCTTATCAAAATAGTAAACGTACAATTCTAACTGGAGCAAATTTCACTCTTCCTGAAAAACAAGATAAAAAAGATCCTTATCTAGATTTAGATGTTGATTTCGATGAATCTCTTGTTAAACAAGTTGGAGGCTTTTCTAAACAGTTAGAAGAAGAAATAAGATATTTAAATTCCACTGAATCATACAAAAGTATCATAAGCAAAATTAAACAATCTAATAAATTATATATTTCTAGCAATGGTGATTATCACATCATCCCACTAACTTATTTAAACCTTCCATATGAAGAATATGATATTTCAACTGGATTTGATAAGTTATATTTCAAAGCCAACGAAAAAGAAAGAATAAAAACCGTTACTGAAGACATAAGCAAATTTATTAAAAGGCAAATTAAGCATTTTGATGTCAAACTAAGCAAGCTAAATCAAAGTCTTGTGGATAGTAAGAACCTAGATGATGATAAAGAGAATGGTGATTTACTATATACTTATTCAAATTTAGATAAAAAAGGATTAAAGGAAATCACTATTACTGATTATAGTGGCAACAATAAAGTAATTAAATTAGATCCAAAATTATCTATTAAAGCCAATGCGAATAAGTACTATAATTTCTATTCTAAGAAAAGAAAAGGCAAAGTCTATATCGAGGAACAAATACAAATTGCTTCAAGAGAATTAGATTATTTTAACGCTCTAAAAGAACAATTAGATATTGCTTCTTACTTAGATGCTTTAGAAATAAAAGAAGAGCTTATTAAATATGGCTATATTAGAAAAAAGAATAATAAGCTAAAGAAAAAAAAGAAAATAAATCTATATCAAGTTAAAATTGATGGCTACACTATCACTTTTGGAAAAAATAATACTCAAAATGATTATCTTACATTTGAATATGGAAAGCCTAATTACATGTGGTTTCATGCGAAAGACTATCATGGTGCCCACCTTGTGATAGATAGCGATAATCCAAGCGAAAAAGCTATTAGAATGTGTGCTAATTTAGCTGCTTATTTTTCTAAAGGAAGATATGGAAGCAGTGTTCCTGTAAATTATTGTCTTTTAAAAAATGTAAAAAAGATAAAAGGTGCTAAAGCAGGATTTGTCAGTATTAAAAACTATAAAACAATCTTTATTGATCCTGAATTGACCGATGAAATAAAAATTATGTCTATTTAATAGACATAATTTTTTTCATTCCATCATTTTTGATATTCTTATTTAAAACCATATATAGAACTATGTTGATCAAACCATAGACAATTACCGCAAAAAGAGCGCATCCATATAAGAACATATAATGCAAATCAGGACTATTATTTTCAGCATTCAAATTCTCATAATAATCTTCTAAATCATAATTATTAGAACTATCCTTGCTAAGAAGAATAAACTTGCCAGCTTTCTTGCTTAAAAACTTTACATAGCTACTAGTCTGGATGGTCTTGCACTTAACGATCTTATCACCATCAATTCGATAAATAGAATAGATTTTATCAACAGTCTTATCATTAGGCTTAATAGAATAAACCATAACTCCATCATCATCAAGTTTATTAAAATTATAGGAAAAAGAAATGCTGAAGCAATCATCAATCGCAAACCCATAAGCTTTCGCAAGATTCTCTATACTTGAATCATAATTATCTTTTTTAATCGAAATATAATAAGTATCAAATTTATTGTATGAAGTATCGCTTACTTTGCTTAGGCTCATGCCTGATACTGATAAATCATAATCATTATCGACAATATGAAATTTCATATCATTCTTATATTCTTCATATAAAGTTTCATCTAATTTTCTAACGCTGTCAAAATCAAAGTCATAATCATTTGAAATAATCTCTTCCTTTATTTTCTTAGCATTATTTAAATCGCTTAAATCTAAATCACCAATTAGAGTACCAATATTAGAAATAGTGCTAGATTCGTTTACTTTGATTTCTTTTTTTACTCCACAATAATTGATATAAGTAACATCATCTTCAACATAAAGCATGTTACTATTAATCTTCTTTTTACAAGAACTTCCATCTTCATATAATATTTCAATTTTGCCATTCTCTAAATTAGTAAAAGAAGAAATTCCATTTAAAATATTAATATCACTAATTTTCTTATATGTAGCTAAATAATAATCATCCTCTTGTTTATATGAGACAAACTCATAGCCATCGATTTCTTTATGATATAAAGCATAGTCACTTCCATCCAAAACATTTATTTCAAATTCATCATCATCCACATTGTTCTTGCAAGTTATTGCAAGCAAATTATTCTCATGAATGTTTTCTTCATTAAAGATTAAATCAAATACATCTTTGTCTACATAAGCGATTGAAGAAGAAAAATCGTAATAATAATCACTATCAAAACTAGGATCTATTTGTACCTTATAAGAATTCTCAAGTTCTTCTAAGATGATTAGAGAATAATTATAAATATTTGTAATTGTAAAATATTTTTTACTCAAATTTTCATCTCTATAAAATCTAATTGAATCACCACTTACAATACCTAAGGCATAACTATTTTTATCTTTGTATCCTAATGCTTTATCTAACAAATAATAATTAGACGCAATCTTTTCACCATAATAGCTGTCTAAAGAATAATTCAAATTAATGCCACCTAATTTATTGCCTAAATATGTTCCAGCATAGTTATCACTGCGATAATTTGAATACTTATCAGAAACATAATATTTACTATAGCTATAAATAGAATTAGCTATTGAATTATAGCGATCATTAGTTGTTTCATTTTCACTATCATAAGCCACATTATTGTATAGTTTATTTTCACTAAATGATTTATATGATTTGCCAGTAGAACTTTCAAGATTTGCGGTAGAAATCAAAAACATTGCATTTGTTCCATACAAATTCTGATTAATGAAAAAATTCTCTATCTCGTCATAATATTGAGAAGCATTGACCACATCATTAGCTCCATCATTAGCTTGATCATCATAGGAATATAATTTATCAGAAATCTTTAAAGTATCATAATAATAATTTTCCAAATCAGTATAACTGTAGTTGCTCAAGCTTCGGTAAGGAAGATGTTGGTAATAATTATAATAAGGGCTTTCATAATTAACAGAATTTTCATAAGTATCGTTATTATAATCATCAATCATAGTCTTAAAATCACTATAGAAATAATGTCCATCATAGCTATAGTAATCAACATTATCTTCAAGATAATCAAGCTTGTCATCAAGTGGATACAAACTATAATAATCGGAATTTAATTGTGTTTTAATTTGATGATAAAAAACTCCATCAATATTGGCATAAGTAGAAGCTCTTACATCTAGCTTTTCTAAGGGATGCAAGATTACATCATCAAAACTAGTGGAACCAACATCGCCAAAAGCCTTGAAATAAACTGTATTTCCACTATCACTAGAATATAAATAAGCACCGTCAATTCCATAACAGCCATTAATCGAAGTATTACTTTTTCTAATATTGGAATAGTAGCCAACATTAAGACTGCAGCTATTATCGGTTACAAATTCCACTATTCCATATTCCATCTTAATAACACTATCACCATGATAAAGAACCAAATTGTCATATTCATCTACATTTGAATTATAGTAATAATTCGCAGAAGAATAATTACTAAAAGTTTCAATTACTTCACCTGTGCTTTCATCTACTACTTTATATTCCTCATCCGCAAAGATTACAAAAGAAAAATTACAAGTAATAAAACAAGTAATTATAAGCACTAATAAAGTTTTTAAACGTAGTCTCATATGTTAAATTCTACTATTTTTTTAATAAATATAAAGAGTCATAAAATTTGGAAAGTTAAATTCTTTTATTGGAATATCTTTTTTAAGAGCCACATTCTTTCTTTTATCAATGAAATATTTATTATCTACATCCTTAATTTCATAGATATCCTTAAGCAAATAAAAGTTTTCTAATAAAGTTAATCGTCCATCAAAAATAACCTCAAAAACTTTCTTACTTCTAACTATATAAAATCTTAAAATAGCTTTATTCATTGACATATTTTATAAGAAGACCTCTATTGCCCTTAAAGTAATAGCCATATCCATCTTCTAAATCATCCTTTCTATCCGCATAAAAAAGTCTTTGAGAAAAAATGCCGTTGTTAAGCCACAAATATTTACTTCTATCTTTTGAAAGATCCTTGTCATACAGCTTTACGCAAATATTTTCATTATCCTTATATATCTTGTTATATTTATCAATTAAATCATCATCATAAGAACTAATCATTAATGTTTCATTATCCTTTAAATAAACTTTTTCTCTAGACTCTATATCATAGCCAAGTAATGTTAGACCATTTTTTCGCTCATATCTAATTAAATCCGGAATCTTTTTTAATACTGGCGTTTCATCACTTTTCTCATTTCTAATCTCTTCTATTAGACAAGGGATAAAAGAAATAAGCTCTTCATCAAAGAAAAAAGACTTTCCGGCATATTTACTGCCACATGTATAGATATTTATTAAATCTTGTTTATCATTTATATCGATTGCATACTTACAATCAAAGCTATTCAATAATTTAAAATTAAGCGAAGATTGTCTAGATATAGCTATCACATTAATTCCCAAAACAGTGCTCTTTCTAATTATTTGTAGAAGATAAACTAAATAGTTATCATCATAGCTTAAAAGACAATTTAAATCTTCAATCACTATAGTTAAATTTTCTTTATGATTAGTTAAATATTTAAACAAGAATTCAATATCATCACTTTCATCATAAACAAGTGAATCACTAATATATTTGTTTGAATATTTTTTTGAGCCAATCACTATCGTTTTCTTTTTTACATTATTTAAAATATTATTTATTTCGTTTCGATTAGAATAAATAAAACTATTTTTATTTAAGTCAACTTTCAATGAATATTTAGATGCATTTAGATAATCATCAACTTCACCTAAAACAAAACAATCATCATGATATATATCGTTTAGTTCCTTTATTGTTTTAGACGTCGGCTTTTCAAAAACCATTTTTTCAGTCTTGATATTCAATTTATCACAAACATCTAAAATCTTTTCGTTAATATAAGAAGACAAAGAAATAATATCTGTACTCTTTACTTCCTTCTTATTAACAATCTTTAAAGAATTATCAAGTAATGCAACCTTATAAGCATCATTATCATTCACATCACTTTTACTATAAAAACTTTTGGCTTTAATAAGGCCATCATCAACACTTAAATAAAACTCTCCAGGATTGTTTAAATAAGCTGCGTCTTTACTGTGAATAATATCATTTGAATCCTTTTCACTTTGAACTTTTAAAGCTATTTTAAAACGACTGTTAGACCATATTTCCTCATCTATTACGCCACTTGGCCTTTGAGTTGCCAGTATCAAATGAAGACCTAAGCTTCTTCCAATTCTTGAAAAAGAAACAAGTTCTTTAATAATCTCGGGGTTCTCTTTTTTAAGCTGAGCAAATTCATCTACCACAATTAATAAATGTGCCATACTAGGCAAACCATATTTTTGAAAATCGCTTTCAAGATAATCATCAATATTCATAATTGAGGACATTGTTTTATTTGAAAGTTCTTTAAAAAGTTTTT
This sequence comes from Paratractidigestivibacter sp., assembly GCA_963607765.1. Classification (GTDB taxonomy): domain Bacteria; phylum Bacillota_I; class Bacilli_A; order Erysipelotrichales; family Erysipelotrichaceae; genus Colivicinus. The sequence continues at coordinate 8,210 of CAVDDT010000024.1, forward strand.
GTCTTCTTTTACATTCTCTATCAATTGCCACAATTAGCCTTTGAAAAGTATCATTTTCCAAATTATCAATAGAGGCAATAATATGTGGAAGGGTTTTCCCTTTATGCGATAAAGATTCTTTTATTCCACCGCCTTTATAATCAATCAAGACAATATTCAAATAATCTGGTCTATATCTTAAGCAAAGCGACAACAACATTGAAACTATTAATTCACTTTTCCCAGATCCGGTAGAACCACCAATTAGCCCATGAGGACCATTTTTACTCTCATGTAAGTCAAACGATAATAGTTCTTTGCCAACACTGGCAAAATCAGCTCTTAGACCATTTTGCTTAACAGTGTAATATTCATAAATCGGAAAATCCTTATATACATCTTTAAAAGTTATAGTCTTAGTTAAATAGTTGATTCTTTGATAATTACTTAAAATAGACGCATTTAACACAAAAGGAATATTATATGTTTGATAAGTGAAAGAAACTTCGTTTTCTTCATGTAAGATTCCATCATTATCTTTATATTCAATCAATATTTCACTTTCTTTATGCATATTATCTTTATTATTGATAAACGATAATAAATGTATTTGCTTATTAGTAAAAGTAAAATCAACTTTATCATTAGCTAGCACAACCAGTGGCCTATCTAGCTTTAAATTATTTAAATCCTGAAGTTCTCTTTTCTTATTTAAAGTTAATCTGCTATTTCCATATATTAGCTGAGGAAGTCCAAAGAAATCACTAAATAAATTCAAGTCTTCACTATAAATAGCTAGATAAAAATCATCATAATGATACTTGATAGATAATTCAAGTAATATCTTTTTAATAAAGTATAGTTTCTTGTTTCTGTTAGACACAAAACTTATGATTTGATATTTCTTTATATCCACAAACAAAGGACAGTTATCAATATTATGTAAACGATAATTAATCTCACTTAGCTTTTCATTGACATCGCCATCATTTACTTCCTTATATTCCAAAGATTTAGACAGCGTTGTATAACCAATACTTATCTTTAGAAAATCATTGCTTTTATTGGTTAAATAAAATAATTTATCCTCATTAATGGTTCCATCAAAATAAAGGCCTTTTTCCTGTTTTAAATAGTCATTAATATTTTTGTTTAAAGATAAAGAATAATCACTTAAATAATCCAAATATTTATCCCTATTTTCTTTTATTTCTATATTATTAGACTTGTTTTCACTGTTTCTAGTAAGAAGTGGCCAAATAACACCTGATATAAGCATTGTGATAGGCATCAAAATATAGACAATACTACTAGTTATATCTTGCCCATTTTGGTAATTATTGTAAACATTTATTCCTGTAACACTTAACATTGCAAGGCTCATAGTTATACTAGGACCTATTTGATAAACTAAACTTTTTTGTTTAAGATGCTTAATCTCATTAAAATCTTTTACTTTATCAATTATCAATTCTTTTTTAGCTGGCAAAAAATAATTCTTTGTCTTAGGCTTACTTCCATCATACTTAATAGCTATCTCGGGCAATTGCTTTAAAGGCAGATTATTCTTAACCATAAAATTATTCATATACAAGAATTCTTCATAGTATATAAATTTAAAATTATAAAGGCTTACTTCATCACCACTCTTGAGTTTTTCACCATTATATGATTTCCCATTAACAAGTAAAAAATCGCAATTCCCCTTAAGTATTCCGTCCTTATAGATTAAGCAATAATCTTTTAGATAAGGATCAACATTAATAATATTTCCCTTTTCGCTCCCAATATAGACAAAAGACTCATTATTGTATATTCGATAATCATCAATCCCCTTGTTGTTTTCATATACTAATATTTCAATATCATTAAATAAATCTTTATGTTTAATTAAATAACGCTTATATTCAATTCTTCTTACCTTATCTCGATCTTCAAAAAAATATCCTTTCTTCAAAGAAAGATATAAATTATTATTTCGTTTGCTTATTTCAATCCCCTTATAAATGTAGGGTAAACTGATTTTATCTACTTCAATATTAGTTAAAGTATTCCCATCTTTTATTGTTATAAACATTTCTATTCTCCACTACTTACAAGCACATTTAAAGACGCACTATATTTGTTATCGATGGTAGAAATTACTATTTCTGTTGCACCCTTATTATTAGCTAAAACAGTCCCACCACTAACACTGGCTATGTTTTCATCTTTGCTTGTATAAATTAAATCATTGTCGCCATATCCACTAGGCAACGCTTTGATTTCAATAGAATAAGAGCTTCCTAAATTAATTACCGTTGAATATTTATTTAATAAAATCTTATCCACATTAAAAGAAACAACAGTATTATTTTTCTTATTTCTATTTTTTCTTGTGCATTTATCAACTAAGATAAAATTCTCTATATGCGTTTTATTGCCAAAAACTTGGTTATCTTCATCCAATATTTCTTTTTTAGTCCAAAAACCAAATTTATAAAGAAGCGTTCTTGAAGTGTTTATTCTAAAATCAAGTAGCCAGTTTAAAGAAATATCTCCACAAACCTTAACATCTTTATTTTCCTTTGATAATTCATCTATTGAAGAATAGACCAAATCACTTTCTATTGTTTCCAGATTATCATCACTGTCATATAAATGAAGAGTACTAGAAACGGAAGCTTTGATTCCTGCATCAACTTCAACATCCATTAAATAAAATTTTGTGGCCTGTAAATTAAAGTTAACACCTGCAGCTACCTTACTAGAACCACCGATTTTAAAATCAACATCACGATCAGTATCGTTTATATATCTAAAAGTTCCATTTCTAACTTCAAAGCCTGTTGTATGCTCATTGCTTAAAACAATTTCTACTTTTCCAGAAGTGTATAATTTGGCTAAAACTTCAACATTGAAATACAGACATGGCATGCTGGTAATTGGTGTCTTAATTTCACATATCTTAAAGGAAGCCTCAACTTCATCACTTTTTGGCTTAATAATTGAATTAGCCAAATTCATAAAACTAGATGCATCAGCATTCTTTAAATCTAAATAATATTTGTCATATTTCCCTATTGAAACACCAACTTCTTCTACCGTCTTATAGCTTACCTTAAAATACGCCTCATTTAATTTTCCATCCTTATAATCCCATTTATAACTAGGCTTTATATTACTGATAGAGATATCAAAAAACATATTCATGCCATTAACTTTTTTAGAAATTCTAGCCGTAATTCCCGAAGACTTAAATTTGTATGAAACACTATAGCCATCTTTTTTAAAATTCTTTGTCTTTTTAGAAGCTAATAAATTGCGATCATTGTTCACATAAACTTCTTCATCAAGCTCTCCTCCTGCAATATCAATCGCATCATTCATATTTAGTTCAAAGCTATCTTCTATATATGCATCATCAAATACTTCTTCATAACCAGCATCTTCTAACAAGTATTCGTCGCCTACAACTCCACTGATTTTCTTATATTCTTCATCATTTTCAAGAAACACATAGTCGCCAGTACTATATGTATCGTTTGTTTTTAATATATTTCCATTTAAAGCATAATCATCAATATGCTGAATATTTTCTTTTTCATTAACTGTATATTCACTTTTAAATTCCCTATTATTGATAATTTTTAAAGCTTCGTCAACCGCTTTAATAGCCTCTTGTTTGCTAATTAAGCCATTATTTTTTGATTTAGATTTAAGATAACTCTTGTTTTTTAAATACCCATCCTCCAAAACAAGATTATCAATTGTTTCCTCTAAAAAATCATAATCAAGATATTCCTTAATATCCACACTTTCCACTACACCAAAATTAATCAAATCATTTAATGAGTCATCACCATTAGACCCATCATTTAAGCCAATTTTACTTGCAAGCAAATTTAAATACTCACAAGTTAAAAAAGGCTCAGTTGCCTTACATGATGTACAAGTTAATAAAGTGATGCACACCAAAAGGCAACTGATAATCTTTTTACTCAAAATTAGATGCGTTAGAAGTCAATGCTGACTCAAGCGAATCATATGAAGAAACGGTGTAGTCTAAGAATTTCGCATATTCTTCTATAGTTTCACTCTCATCAATAAACTTACTTGAAAACTTTTGGAAACGATTCACAATAGTTTCTCCAGCAGTGCCCTTCCAAACTTCATTTAAGTCCATCATCATTTTGTTGATACTATTTAGCAAGTCATCCAAGCTAGCATTAATACTTCTAAGATTGCCAGCAGCTGAACTTACCTCTGGCAAAGTGATTCTAATATCGTCCATAACTATCCTTTCAAGCGATTTGCCGCATTTGCAAGTTCATCCTGAGTCTCTCTATAAGCCCTAGCACTTGCCCTTAAAAAATCCGCATACTGGCGTACAATAATCGAAATTTGTCTAAAATCTTCTTCATAAGACTTAATTCGACCATTAAACGCCGTATTATCCTTGCCACCCCAACTACCAGAAAGTTTATCTACTTCCGAATATAAAGAATGATAAAGTCTTTGATAGTCGCCATCTGCTGCCTCGACCCTGCTAGCCGTATCTTCCAAACGGCTAGGATCAACATTAATCAAGTTATTCATAACTTTTACCTCCTACTTCCTTATTGCGAAAAAAATCCAAAATTCCTACCCTTTTTTTAAAAAAAGATAAAATTTATCGTTAGCCTCAATAGAAGAAAATTGAAAGGATTTGAAATTCAAACTTTTACATAAAGAAAAAGCTTAATTCTCACTAAACAAGAATTAAGCTTTAATTTAAAATAAGCAAAGAATTAATAGTTATTTGTTTAAAATTTGTTACGAAAGAAGCACACTATCATTAACAATTTCACTGCCTGTTACTTTTTCAAACATTGCAAGTAAATCAGCAACAGTTAATTTCTTCTTTTCTTCACCACTAATATCTAGTACAATCTTTCCCTTATCCATCATAATTAGACGATTGCCATATCTTAAAGCATCTTTCATATTGTGTGTAACCATAAAAGCAGTAAGATTATTCTTAGAAATTATTTCTTCTGTTTTAGCTAAAACAACTGAAGCAGTCTTAGGATCTAAAGCAGCAGTGTGCTCATCTAAAAGAAGAAGCTTAGGCTTTACAAGGGTGGCCATTAATAATGTTAGCGCTTGTCTTTGACCGCCAGACAACAAGCCCGCCTTTGTTTTTGGTCTATCCTCTAAACCAAGATTTAAAGTTTTTAAATCATTGATATATTCTTCCTTCTCGGCCTTGCGCATGCCAAGTCTTAAAGTTCTAGTTTGGCCCCTTCTTTTAGCGATAGACATATTTTCAATAATTGATAAATCAGGACATGTGCCCACTCTTGGATCTTGGAAAACTCTTCCTACATATTTGGCTCTTTTATATTCAGGAAGTTTTGTGATATCTAAATCATCTATATAGATTTTCCCTTTATCACAAATAGTACTACCAGAAAGTAAGTTTAATAATGTAGATTTACCAGCACCATTTGAGCCAATTACAGTAATAAAATCACCATCATTAATTGTAAGATCAACGCCATTTATAGCATGAATTTCATTAGCACTTTTAGCTTCAAAAGTCTTATATAATCCTTCTACCTTAAACAACTTTCTTACCTCCTTTATTAGCAATAATAATCGCTATTGCAACAACCACTGCAGTAAATAATTTCATATCATTAGCTGAAATAAAATTACTATTAACAACGAAAGTTACAATCAAACGATAAATAATTGAGCCAACCATAACTCCTGTTAGGCTAACCACAAATTTGCTATTTCTAAATAATACCTCACCAATTATGACGCTAGCTAGTCCAACAACAATCGCACCAATGCCCATTGTCACATCAGCATAGCCGTTGTATTGAGCTACTAAGCTTCCTGAAAAAGCGATTAAAGCATTAGATAACATAAGTCCAGCAATAATAGTTTTGTCAGAATCAACGCCATTAGCTCTAATCATCTTGTCGTTGTTTCCGGTTGCGACAACAGAGAAACCGAATTCCGTATTAAAGAACCATACAAGAATCGCTATTACTATTACGCAAACTATAATTCCAAGATAAATTGCCGCCTCTCTATCTCTACTAAGCCCTAGTAAATTCTTTAGATTTGTAAGCAAGGTATCATTATTTGTTAGTGGAATATTAGCCTTGCCCATAATTCTTAAATTAATTGAATAAAGACCAGTCATTGAAAGAATTCCAGCAATTAAGCTAGGCATTTTAAACTTTGTATGTAAAACACCTGTAACAAATCCGGCTAACGCTCCAGCAAGTAAGGCAAGCAAGCAAGATACGATTGGACTTACACCACTTACAATATTGCTGGCACATACTGCAGCGCCTAAAGTAAATGAACCCTCACTTGTAAGATCAGAAATATTTAAAAATCTATATGATAAATAAACACCTATCGCAAGAATTGCCCAAAGTAATCCTTGCGATAAAGCAGAAACAATAATTGACATCCTATGCTCCTAAATCAGTTCCCTTTTCAATGATGGATTCAGGAATTGTATAACCAATTCTTTCAGCAACTTTAGAGTTATAGTTAACAGCGCCTTCTTCTTGGTAAACGATTGGAAGATCACCAGGATTAGCACCTTCAAGAATCTTCGCAACTAGCTCACCAGTTAATTGACCGATATTGTAGTAATCAACACCAACATTAGCTAAGCCACCATCAGTAACCATTGCAGTAGCACCAACAACTACTGGCAAACCATATTCTTCAACTGATTGAAGCACACTGCCCATAGAAGCAGCTAAATTGTTATCAGTAGGAATATAAATTGCCTCAACACCTTCGTTAGCTAAAGCAGTAATTGTTTCAGAAGTAGAATTCTTATCAGGCGTAGTCTTTACCACAGCTTCAATGCCAGCACTTTCAAGAGCACTTACCATTTCGTTAGCTTGAATCTCAGAATTAGTTTCACTTGATGTATATAAAACACCAACCTTCTTAACACCATCAACTAATTCTTGAATCAATTCAACTTGCTTATCACTAGAGAAATAATCACTTACACCAGTAATATAGCCACCAGGATGTTCATCAGATTCAACCAAACCTGATCCAACATAATCGGTAATAGCAGCACCAACAATTGGTGTATCAACATTTGTTTGCATCAAAACTTGTGCAGGAGATGTAGCAATAGCTACAATGACATCACAATCCGCATTAATTAAACTATCCGCCATAGTAGAAAGATTTGATTGATCGCCTTCTGGATTTTGATAAACATATTCAACATTTTCACCTTCTACATAGCCCTTAGAAGCTAAATAATCTTTCATGCCCTCTCTTGCCTCATCTAGAGAACCATGAGTCATAAGCTGAAGAATGCCCACCTTGTAAGTAGTAGTTGTTTCATCACTTGTGGAATCATTACTTGAATTACTTGAACAAGCACTTAAGCCAAGAACAAGCAATACAGTACACATAACACTAATAATTTTTTTCATTTTCTTACCCCTTTAAACAAAAAAGACTCACCAGTCAAAGGACGAGTGAGTCTTCGTGTTACCACCTTTATTCATTAATATATTACTATATTAATCTCTTAACCACCAACATGGTCATGTCCAATAACGGAGACTGCCGAGCACATCTACTATAATTTCAATAGCTAACAAAAGACGAGGAATTCATTAGATATAGTATAGCTGTTTTCAGCACCCACAGCCTCTCTTTAATACCGACAACCTAACTACTAGTTCATCTTTAAAGTTTATAAACCTATGATAGCATCATTTTTTTCAAATTCAACAATTTTTTAAGCAATTAACTCAAACACCAATATCGCAATAGATAAAACGGCCAAGATTGCTAAAAAATATATTATCTTGTCTCCTTGAATATTTCTTCAACATTATTTTCAATCTTCTCAAGTGTCTTAAAAAAAGTTTCTTTAGTTTCCTCATCAATTTCTTTAAACATTAAATCATGAAACTTTCTTTGAACTTTCCTACCTTTTTTGACAAACTCATTAGCCTTTAATGTGCAAACTAGTTTAGTCTTTCGCTTGTCTTCTTTAACAGCTTCCTTGATTAAAAAACCTTCATTAACCAGCTTATCGACATTGATTGAAACAAGATTAGCCTTAATCTTTCTTACATCAACAATATCACTGGCATATTTATATTCAGGATTATTGCCAAGAAACATTAAAATATCAAAACAAGTTTGATTAATGCCATATTCGTTGCACAAATCCTTACACATATATTCATAAGCTATTTTGGTCTTATTAAAGTAATCAATTTTTTTCTTCATATTTACTCCAATTAGTTCATTTTTGAACTAATTGTATATTAGTTCATATTTTAAATAATGTCAAAAAATATTAGAATATGATTATGGAACAAATAAAAAAGAATTTAAAATTTGTTAGTGTAATCGAAATAACACTAGCAATCTTACACTTTATCATCATTAGATTCTTGCTTGGAAAAGTAGGAAATATTGATGTATCTACAATTCAAGCCGAAAAAGATTTGATTGGACTTATTTGCCTTTATGGAATTGACTTATTACTATTAATAGCTGGTGTAGTAGGATATCTAAACTACAACAAAAAGTCTATTCTAACGGTTATCTTTGGCACACTAGCAATACTTGCGGAAGTATGGAATTTATATACTACCGCATCATCTGGAGTAAACTATTTTGTAATATTTACTTCATGTTTACTTGTATGTGTCCAAGTGGAATATTTAAGTGATGCAATAAAACTTCTTATAAGCAAACAATCATAAAACTATTGCTTATAAACTATTGCCTCATAAGGTCTCAATTTCTTAGAAACATCCTTATAGTTGTGTAGAAGTATTTCTCCTTGGCTATAAGGATTTTTAATATTCTTGTTTGTTAGATTTAAAACAACAGTATACTCTTCATTATCTAAAACACGCTTATAAACAAGAACGTTTTTAAAACTAATTTTCTTAAACCCACCATATACTAAAGCCTTATTATTTTTTCTAAGCTTAATAGCATCTTTGTAATAATTCAATATTGAATTATGATCATTTTCTTCTATTTCAACATTATATTTTTCAAAGCTAGGGTTTACATTAATCCAAGGGGTACTAGAACTAAATCCCGCAAACTTATCACATGACCATTGCATTGGAATACGCGCATGGTCTCTAGATCCACAAGAAAGTCTCTTTAAACAATAACTCTTATCAACTTTTAATACTTTGGTGTAATGATTATAAGCATTAATAGACTCTACATCTCTAAACTCATCAACACTAGTAAAAGGATAATTACTCATGCCAATTTCATTGCCTTGATAAATATATGGTGTACCCTTTAAGGTCATTTGGAAAGTGACAAGCATTTTAGCTAAAACATCAGTATATTTATTATCTGGGTCAATCTTTGACAACATTCTTGGATTATCATGATTATCAAAGAAAATCGTTGGCCAAGCATGGTTTGAAAGTTTCTCTTGCCACCTAAGCATTTCCGCAATCATATACTTGATATTAAACTTATATAAATCAAATCTCTTTTTGCCAGGATTTTCCAAATGATCAAAAGAAAACAATTGTGTTAATTCATTAGAATCATCTCCGGTAATAAATCTTGTCATTTTAGTTCCTGAACCAGGACATTCACCAACCGTATAAGCATTGTGTGGCTTTAAACATTTTTCATTAAATTCTCTAAAATATTCATCTAAATGAGGGCCATGGAAATAATGTTCAATACCATTAAAACCAATTAATTTGCCAATTGTTGTATTGCCATCCCTAATTGGCTTAGACTTAGAAATCATTGAAATAACATCAAGCCTAAAACCATCAGCTCCCTTATCAAGCCAATAGTTAGCGATATCATACATTTCATTTCTTACTTTTTCATTATCCCAGTTTAAATCAATTTGTTTCTTCGCAAAAAGATGCAAAACATATTTCTTACGTTCTTCATAATAAGAAATTGCACTACCCGCAAAAAAACTATCCCAATTTATAGGCTTATCTAGCCAAATATAATAATCATCATATGGTTTGATATTAGCCACCGATTTTTTAAACCATTCATGTTCATCAGAAGTATGATTCATTACTAAATCAATGATTATCTTGATATCTCTTTTGTGAGCTTCAGAAAACAAGTTATCAACATCTTCCATAGTTCCAAATTCAGCCATAATCTTATGATAATCACGAATATCATAGCCATTATCGGTATTAGGTGAATCATAGAATGGACAAATCCAAAGAGCATTAACGCCTAAACCTTTTAAATAATCTAGTTTAGAAATAATTCCATTTATATCACCTATTCCATCGCCATTGCTATCCTTAAAAGAACGAGGATATATTTGATAGAAAATAGCTTCTTTCCACCATTCTTCTTTAATAGAAATATTTTCGGGTGTTTCCTTAAAATCAAAAGAATTCAATATTTCAACAAACGCATCAATAGCTTCATCATTGAATTTGTTTAAAGTTAAATATTTTAAAGACTTAAGTTTAATATTCTTAACAAATGATTTTTCAATGATGCCCTCATCCATTCCAAAAGAATAAAACAATCTAGCGATTAAATCATGTCCCGATGGAGTCTTGAAGACATCCCCTAATTTAGAATCTCTTGTAACTTTCATATTTACGCTTCCTTCTATAAACTAATTTGCTGATTCAAGTTCCTCTTGGTTTTCTACCCTAATACTATTTTTATGAATAATAATTAATGAAATCATCAGTGTTCCAAGTAGTATAGCTAAATCAATATTATCCCTCAAATACAAAAGAAAATTACCTAAGCCAAAACAAATATAAGTGATCCTCGTGCGCTTTGTGTGTGGATTAATTTTAATTAAAGATCCAATAATATATAAACAAATAAGTAATGCTAGTGGCATATAGTTATAAAAAGCTAAACCAATTAAAACGCCAAATGATACCGCAATAGCCTTTCCACCCTTAAAGTAGTTAAACAAAGAATAGGCGTGTCCTAAAACTGGGGCAACTATTATTAGCACAAATAGTTTGGCTTTAGCTAAGCCCATTTTAATCGCTATATAGAGTGGAACAATTCCCTTTAATAAATCAAGCAAAAGGCATAATACTCCAACCTTAACGCCAGCGTATTTCATCGCATTAGCAACACCAGGATTATGATCGATACTATCTTTTGTCACATCAACATTTTTAATCATCAACGGAAGCCATTTACTAAACAATAAGCTTCCTGAAACATATCCATATAATACAGCCAATATTTCTTTTATCATACATGTCCCCTTTTTATGATAAACTCGCAAATATCCTTACTAGCATCAATCTTGCGATAAACTCTTTGAGCAGTCAACATCCTCTCTTGCTTATCTAATGAATTTAATAAATCGATGCCTTCTTGTATCAATAAATCCTCATTCTTATTATAAATTGACATGCCTCTTTCACTAAAAAATTTCGCATTCCTCTCTTCACAACCAGGAATTGGCGAAGTAAACACTAGTGGCACATTACAAGCTAGAGCTTCACTACTTGTAAGTCCACCAGGCTTAGTGAATAAGATATCGCAAGCTTTCATATATAGATGAGTATCATTTGTATAATCGAGCACAATAACTCTATTATTGTCCTTATATTTTGTTCTCAATTCATTTTTAAGTTCTTCATTATTTCCACCCATTATATATAAATAAGCATCGCTGTTGTTAATAAGCTTTTCACTTAAACTTGACACATTGCCATAGCCCATTGAACCAGTCATCATTAAAATGCATTTAGAATCAATAGGCATACTCAAACTTTCTCTAGCATCCTTTTTACTAATATCTATTTGAAATTTATTAGAAACCGGAATTCCATATGGTACAAGTTTATATAAAGGAATCCCTCTTTTATTAAATTCATCAATTAAATCCTCATGAGGAATAAAATAAAAATCAGCTCTTGTCTCCTCTGTAAAAGGAATACAAGTATAATCAGTCGCAATAAAATACGTTTTCACATCTAATTTGCGTTTTCTAATTAAATAAGTTAAAGCCTCAGCAGGAAATAAATGAGGCATCACAACACTATCAAAATTATTCTTTTTTATATACTCACATAGCTTTTTGCTATATAAAGCATTCGCATAATAAACAGGAGATTTTAATACGCTATTAGATAATAATCTGCCCACAATATAAGCACTCTTAAATGCTTTTTTAGACTTTACAGTACTCCAAATATAAATATCCTTACTTCTTCTACTGGTATTCTTGCTGGCAAAACTTAAAACATCTACTATCTCACTGTAGATTCCTTTAAAATCAAACTGTTCCTTGATCGCCTTAGCGGCGGAGTTATGTCCCTCTCCTGTAGAAGTAGATAAAATAAGTACTTTCACGTAAAAATAATACAACAAACAGGGCCTTTTAAGCCCTGTTAATTTTGTTTTTCTATCCTAAAGATTCAAATTCCTCTTTCACCTTTACAAGCAAATCCCTAATCTTTAAATGTTGGGGACAAACTCTTTCACACTTTCCACACTTAATGCATTCACTAGCCTTAGAATGATTTCCAGAAGTAAGAACTTTTAAATAATAATAATCTGCATTCCAATCATTAAAATTCTTTTTAGTATTATAATTTTGAAACATTTCTGGAATGCGAATATTCTTTGGACAATGATTTTCTTCAACACAATAATGACATCCTGTACAAGGAATCATATTATGTGATTTAAACGCTTCCACAACCCTTTCTACTGCCTCATATTCTTCTTTCTTAAATGGAACAAAATTCTTCATAAAAGAAACATTATCTTTCATTTGTTCAAGATTAGACATGCCTGATAATACTACTTGCATATTCTTGAAAGAAGCTGCAAATCTAATCGCATAAGAAGCATTTGATCCACCATGTAGATTATCTAAGATAACTTGGGCATCACTAGGCAAATTAATAAGACTTCCACCCTTCACCGGTTCCATAACAAGAACCGGTTTATCATGTTTCTCACACACTTCATAAACCAGCTTAGATTGTATAGATAAATCATTATAGTCAAGATAATTAAATTGAATTTGAACAATCTCAATTTCTGGATATTCAGTTAGTATCTTATCCAATACTTCAGCACGATCATGGAAAGAAATACCAACATGTTTAACTAGCCCTTCTTTCTTTAACTTGAAGGCTGTTTCATATGCCCTACATGATTTGAATTTCTCAAATTCAATCGCATTTTGGGCATGCATTAAATAGAAATCAAAATAATCAACACCAGTTGCCTCAAGTTGAGATTTAAATAAAGGACGAATATCATCTTCACAATTAAAAAATGAACCAGTTAACTTATCTGTTAAAATGTATTTACTTCTATCATATCTACTAGTTAAACAAGTCTTTACTGCCTTCTCGCTTAAGCCATTGATATAACCATGTGCTGTATCAAAGTAGTTAAAGCCATTATCTAAGAAATAATCAACCATCTTAGTAGTTTCTTCTAAATCTACTTCATTTTCTTTCATCGGAAGGCGCATCATTCCAAAACCAAAATTCTTTTTGATAAAATCAAACTTTTCCATATCCTTTACCCCATTTTTATACCTATATTATGCAACCTAAAGTGAACTTTAAGTCAATTTATTTGACACCAACTTTAAAAACGGTGTTAAAAATTTCTAGGAAAAAGCTTGTTATACAACCACTAAAGATAATAATGTTCAAGTTGATTCTTGGAATATTGAGAAGATTGAAAATGGCTTAAAAATAGAATGGCTTTTAAAAGACAATAGTCACTATATATTAAATTATCAATTAGATTCTATTTTAGAAAAAGGACTAGAAAACAAAGAAAGTTATTTATTTATTTCAGGCAAAAAGGATACTCCATTTACTTATTTATTAGCTATGGAACCAATGCCTAATAAAACTAAAGATGGATTGCTCCCTCACCTTCATTTTCAATACGGTAAAACCATAAGCGAATTAATTAAAGATGATAAATTAGTCAATCCAATGCGGTATGCGACAATGGTAGACAAGGATGGTACTCTGCTTTCAAAATGCAATTTATTAAATGCACTACATCGGTTACCACCATTAAATAATTTAGATGATTAAGTCACGGATGTGGCTTTTTCTTTTTGAATATGAACTTTGTGTGAAATCAATAGCACGCTATTGACAGTATGCTATTAAATTAGTATAACTTTATAGCGAGGTGAAAATATGAACGATAGAAACGAGATTGGATTTAAGATTAAAAAAGTTGATAACGCTTTATTAAAGAAAGCTGATGCTGATTTAAACCATATGGAAATCACATTTGCGCAACACCATGTATTAATTTATTTGGTCCATCAAGAAAATCATACTAGTACTTTTAAAGAAGTAGAGAAGCATTTTAAAGTTTCTCAAGCTACTACAGCTGGGATTATTAAAAGACTAGAGGAAAAGAAATATATCGAATGTTTTACTTGCACAAATGATAAACGAATTAAGTTATTGAAATTAACGGATGCTGGTTTAAAAGTTTGTGAAGATAGTAAAAAAACAATTGATGAAAGAGAAGCTAAAATGAAATCTATTTTTTCTAAACAGGAACTTAATGATTTTGAAGAATATCTAGATCGTTTATATGACTTTTTAAGTAAGGAGGAAAATTAATGTTAAAGACCTTAAAGAAATATATCAGGCAATATAAAAAGGCAACAATATTAACTCCAATATTTACCGCCTTTGAAGTATTGCTTGAAGTTCTTATTCCCTTTGTTACCGCATCTTTAATTGATAAAGGCGTTAATACAGGCGATATGAGTGAGGTAATAAAATACGGCATATTAATGTTGGTATTAGCCTTTTTATCATTATTCTGTGGAGTAATGGGAGGAAAATATTCAGCCGAAGCAGCAACTGGTTTTTCAGCCAATGTAAGAGATGGAATGTATAAAAAGATTCAAACTTATTCTTTTTCAAACATTGATAAATTTTCAACTGCTGGACTAGTTACAAGACTTACTACTGATGTTACTAATTTGCAAAACGCATTCATGATGCTTATAAGAGTTGCGATAAGACCACCACTAATGTTTGGACTATCAATCGTAATGTGTATTATTATTTCACCATCACTATCCCTAGTATTTGCAGTAGCTGTAGTAATTCTTGCGATAATTATTGTTTCGATACTACCTAAAGTTAATAAGATATTCAATGAAACATTTGATCGATACGATGATTTAAACGCTGAAGTTCAAGAAAATGTATCTGGTGTTAGAGTTGTTAAGGCTTATGTAAGAGAAGACTATGAAACTAAGAAGTTTTCTAAGGCTGCAAAAAATCTAAGAAGATTATTTGAAAAAGCTGAAGGCATGATGGCTCTTATAAATCCTGTAATGAACTTGGCGGTATATGGTTGCATTGTCGCATTAAGCTGGTTTGGTGCTCATCAAATTGTTTCAAGTACGCTAACAACAGGCGAACTTACTTCAATGTTTAGCTATGTTATGAGCATTCTAATGTCACTAATGATGTTAAGTATGACAATCGTCATGATTACAATGTCATTCGCATCAATTAAGAGAATTTGTGCAGTCTTAAATGAAGAACCAGACATCAAGAATAACGATAATCCTATCAAGGAAGTAAAAAGTGGTTCAATCGATTTCAACAATGTTTCATTTGCTTATACAAAAGGAACAGGAGAAGATGTCTTGCAAGATATTAATCTTCACATTAATTCAGGAGAATTTATAGGAATTATTGGTGGAACAGGATCTGGTAAATCTACACTAGTATCACTAATTAGTAGACTATATGATGTAAAAGATGGCGAGGTGCTAGTTGATGGTATAAACGTTAAAGACTATGATATTGAAACATTAAGAAATGAAGTTTCAGTAGTTCTTCAAAAGAATGTTTTATTCTCGGGTACTGTTTTAGAAAATCTAAGATGGGGTAAAGAAGATGCGAGTGAAGAAGAATGCATGAACGCTTGCAAACTTGCGTGCGCAGATGAATTCTTAAACAAGATGCCAGATGGCCTTAATAGCCATGTTGAACAAGGCGGTAATAACTTCTCTGGTGGACAAAAACAAAGATTATGTATCGCTAGAGCTCTATTGAAGAATCCTAAGATATTAATTATGGATGATTCAACAAGCGCCGTAGATACAGCTACTGACGCTAAGATCCAACAATCTTTCTCTAAAGAGATTAAAGATACAACAAAGATTTTAATCTCACAAAGAATTTCTTCAGTTAAGAATGCTGATCGAATTATCGTTATTGATGATGGCAAAATTTTAGGATTTGATACTCATGAAAATCTAATTAAGTCTAATAAAATTTATCGTGAAATTGAAGAAGCTCAAAATAAAGCAGGTGGCGACTTTGATAAGCCACAAGCTGATTAGGAGGTGAACATATGCCAAAAGGACAATTTAAGCCTGTAAAAAAAGTTAAAAAAGGTACTTTAAGTAGAGTAATTAAATATATGGTGAAAGACTACACTATTCAAATGATAATTGTGGTCGCATGTATCTTCTTATCTGTATATTGTTTTTTGCAAGGGACACTGTTTGAAAAAACTTTAATTGATGATTATATTACGCCAATCATTCAAAGTGGTGTGGCAGATTTTGCGCCTCTTGCTAAAGCGATCCTAAACCTAATAGTTATACTAGCAATTGGCATTATCGCTAGCTATGTATATAACAGATTGATGGTAACAATCTCACAGGGCACAATGGAAAAGATGAGAGATGAAATCTTCTCTCATATGCAGACTCTTCCAATTAAGTACTTTGATACCCACTCTCATGGTGATATCATGTCAATTTATACAAATGACGTTGATACAATGAGACAAGTAATATCACAAACAATACCTAATGTTATTTCATCTGCCATTACAATAGTATCCACTTTTGTTTCAATGGTAATGCTATCGATTCCACTAACATGTGTATCAATCTTTATGATTGCAATTATGATGATAATGGCTATGAAAATCGGAGGCAAATCAGGCAAATACTTCGTTGCCCAACAAAATGACTTAGGAAAACTAAATGGTTATGTTGAAGAAATGATTGATGGCGTTAAGGTTGTTAAAGTATTCTGTCATGAAAAACAAGCTGTTGAAGGATTTGAAAAAAATAATGAAAAATTAAGAGACAGCGCAAATAACGCAAACAAGTACGCCAATATCATGATGCCGGTTATGGCTAATCTGGGTAATATTTCTTATGTATTAATAGCTGTAGTAGGAGCAGCAATGTCATTAAACGGTATCAACGGCCTAACACTTGGAACCCTTGTTTCTTTCTTAACACTAAATAAGAACTTCACGCAACCAATCACTCAAATTTCTCAACAAGTAAACTCTATAGCTAGTGCTATGGCTGGAGCTGAGAGAATATTTGATTTAATAGATGAAGAAAGTGAAACAGATGACGGCTATGTTACTTTAGTAAATGTAATTGAAAACAAAGATGGTTCACTTACCGAAACAGATAAAAGAACAGGCGTTTGGGCATGGAAACACCCTCATCACGATGGAACCTTAACTTATAAGAAGCTTGAAGGAAAAGTTACCATGGACAATGTTGATTTCTCATATGATGGTAAAAAGATGATCTTGCACGACATTACATTATATGGAAATCCTGGTGAAAAGATTGCCTTTGTCGGATCTACTGGTGCAGGTAAAACCACCATCACTAATTTAATTAATAGATTCTATGATATTGCCGATGGAAAGATTAGATACGACGACATTAATATCAACAAAATAAAGAAGTCATCACTTAGAAAGTCACTTGGCATTGTACTTCAAGATACACATCTATTTACCGGAACAATTATGGATAACATAAGATATGGTAGACTTGATGCGACTGATGAAGAATGTATCGCTGCCGCAAAACTCGCCAATGCGGATAGTTTTATAAAAAGACTTCCAGATGGCTATAATACAGTAATTAAATCAGATGGTGGAACGCTATCCCAGGGTGAGAGACAATTATTATCTATAGCTAGAGCGGCTGTAGCGAATGCACCAGCTATGATTCTTGATGAAGCTACTTCTTCAATTGATACAAGAACCGAAAGTCTTGTTCAAAAAGGAATGGATGCTTTGATGAAAGGCAGAACAACATTTGTAATTGCACATAGATTATCTACTGTACAAAACTCAGATTGTATTATGGTACTAGAAAATGGCAGAATCATCGAAAGAGGAAACCATGATGAACTAATTGCTAAGAAAGGTAGATACTATCAACTATATACCGGCAATGCAATTTGTGAATAAAAACATAAGATAAATAAATAATATACTAAAAATGATTTCCATTTGGAAATCATTTTCTTTTTTTATTTCTTGTTTTCTAATAAAGTCTTGCAATAGCTTCGATACATAAACAGTACAGCTACTGTCGCAGCCTCTCCCACACATTCAAACCATGAAGCATCTCCTTGGATTGCAGCTACAATAGAGATAACTGAGCCAACAATCGAGATTACTCCTAAGATAGAAGCTAACTTCAAATGAGATGTTCCCTTATAGTTACCTTTAAGCTCTTCTATGCCTTTATTGCCTAAGTACGTCTTTAAAAGACAAGTAATAATACAGAAAATAGCGCATAGAATAGTAGTAACTTTTAGTCTAGTAGTACTAACATTGGCCAAAGCAGTAAGACCAAGCACTTTTTCTGTACAACATACATACAAGAAAATAATGGCTTCAATGCCATCTACCATAGCTAATAGATAGAACAAATAACAAAAACTTTTTAATTCTTTTTTCATCTTTTCCCCTAATTTTTGCATAAAAAACCACTCTTATTAAAAAGGGTGGTTTTTAGAAATAATTCCTTATTTACTTTCAAGAACTTTCTTGCAATAGTTTCTATAAGAGAATAGGATAACAACAGCAAGAACTTCGCAAATTAGTTCAAATACATTGCTGTAGCCTTTAATTAAGCCATATAAGCTAATTGCACAACCAACGATATTTAAAACACCCAAAACAGCAGCAAGCTTTAAATGCGCAGTACCTGAATAAGTGCCTTTAATTTCAGCCATACCTCTATTTCCTAGATAGCATTCAAGTCCCATTTCAACTAGTGCAAATACTGCAACAACAAATGCTGAAATTTTTAATGCAGTTGTATCGACAGAAGCTAATTCATCAAGGCCAAGTGTGTTACCACTAAAGCCAATGTAAATCCAGGCAATAGCTTCTAGTAAATCTAATGCAGCAAATACATAAAAGAAAATACTATAAGCTTTCAAATTCTTTTTATCTTGTGACATATATAGTCCCCCTTCAAGATGACTATAACACTTTTGTCAAAAGAAAACCACCCTAGTAAGGGTGGTTTAATTGTAAAACTTTTCTTATTTCTTGTTGTCTGCAAGAATTCTCTTACAATAGTCTCTATAAGTAAACATTAAGATTACAGCAAGAGCTTCACTGATTAAATCGAACCAGTTTGTTAAACCAACAATAACACCATACATTGCAAGTGCGCATCCAATGATACAGAATACGCCAAGAATAGCAGCAACCTTTAAGTGTGCAGTGCCTGAATAAGTGCCCTTGATTTCAGCTTTGCCTCTATTGCCTAAGAAGAATTCCATACCGCATGTGATTAAACAAATAATACCGCATAGAATAGTAGTAATCTTCAATGTGCTAGCATCAATAGTTTCTAGTTCGCTAACGCCAAATGTGTTACCTGAAAAACCGATATAAAGCCAAACAGCAGCTTCAATTAGTTCTAATACAGCAAACACATAAAATAAAATACAGAAAATTTTAAGATCTTTCTTGTCTTGTGACATATATAGTCCCCCTTGTCTCACGAATATCTATACTACACTATTTTGAATTAAAAATAAATACTATTCTTCTTTAATGCCTGTATCCTTAAATTCCTCATTTTGTTTCTTAACAAAGTTATCTGCCTGAGCATTTTCTCTATGTGTATTCTCATGAGTAATTTCAACTGGTTGATTAACAACAACCTGAGGATAAGGAATACTGATATTATGCTTATCAAAAGTTAACTTTAATTGACGTCTTAAATCTCTATCCAATTGAATTCTATCTGATTCTTGACACTTTGCAATAATCTTGATAATTACCGCATTATCACCAAGTTCTGATACGCCACGATAGAAAGGACCTTCAATAATTGCTGGAAGCTTTGACTTTATAACTGGGAATTCATCTTTTAGAATCTTTTCAACATATCTTAAATCTTCGCCATATTCAATGCTCATATCACATACAACATAAGAGAAATCCTTTGTCATATTTAAGATATTTTTGACACTGCTGTTAGAGAAAATCTTAACGTTGCCGCCGCCTTCTTTTACCTTAGTGGTACGAACACCAATTTCAACTACCGTTCCTCTAAAACCATCAATAGTAACAATATCGCCAACTTGGAATTCACCTTCATAGACAATAAATAATCCAGCTAAGATATCACTTACTAAAGATTGAGATCCTAAGCCGACAATTAAAGTTAAGATACTAGCAGATGTGACAAGTGTTGTAGTATTAGCTCCAAGTGCTGAACAAGCAAAATAGATAAGTCCTATTGTAGTAGCAAACTTTACAAAGTTATCTAATAGACGGCATACAGTTTCACCCTTTGCATTCAAGTTATGAGCAATCCACATAATTATCTTTCTAGCAATATAAGATATTTCGATAGCGCAAATAATCATCAATATGCAATAAGTAACAGAGAAAACATTGATCCCCTTTTGCCATCTTGTAGACATTATGAATCTAAACAAAGAATCGTCATCAAATATCGAATCTTTAAACACCACAAGACCAATTATCACAAAAGAAATAATAGTTAAAGTTATATGCAAAATATAAGTAGTCTTTTGACCAGCGGTCTTAGACCTCCACTTTATTCCACTATGTGTCCATCTATAAATAATAGAACGAGTCTTAGCAGTTCTACCATTTGCCATTTGAATGTCAAATTGTTCCTCTTCCTCTTTATCATCATCGGAAACATATTCAATCTTCTCATGACTATACATAAACCATAGGATACACATAAATGCCACTAGAATTAATGAAGTATTAATTGAAACTGGGAAAGCAGTAACATTAATTGAAGTAAATGGAACCGCAATGTAAGTAATCATATCTGAGTATTCACTAGAAGTACAATAATAATTAGTTCCATCAATTCTAATGAAATCATTAAAGCCAGAAACTAGTTGAGAACTAGTCATTCCATAGTTTTTAACATCCTTGCCAATTAAAGACTCTCTTGGAAAATAAACAAAAGTTGAATTACCATCCGTATCAGGTTTAGTTATCGCAAAAGCAAAACCATTATTGCCTGTGCTAACTCCAGCCAACACCGTTTCAACATCAGTATTAATCATATTCTTTTGAATTTGTTCAGGAGTAGAAGAAATAGTAACTAAACCAATTGTATGATAAGTATCATCTTGAATAGCCTTGCCCATATATTGTCTTAGATTACCATTAACATTTACTTGAACATCTTGTATTACAGTAGTCTTTTCACCATTTAAGATATCCCAATATTCATAAGATTGATCCTCTGGATCCTTGCTAATTGAATAACTCCAGTTATCAGTATTGGCTGCAATAACTTTGCCATCTAAGTCAAAATACATAACTGAATTAACTTTTAAAGCATCCTTTAGTTCAGTCATAAATTCTTTAGTCAAATAAGAAGGATCAACATTCTTAATGATGTAAGCTAATTCATTTAATTTTTGTTTATATTGTTCATTATATTCATCTTGTAAGTTAGTTAAAGTTGCATCATTATTCTTTAAAGAAACAAGCAATTCAGAACTTCTATTATTATTAGTAATTGATTGTTCAGATAAAGTGAACAATGTGTTCATATAGAAAGTAACACCAAAAGATAGTAAAGTACCAATTGAAACAATTAAACCAATATTTTTGTTAAGTTTCTTTCTAGCCTTGGCCTCATCTTCCTCCTTTTTAACTTCTTCTTCTAAGAAAGTTGAATAAAGCACAACGATATTCATGAAGATAACATAAATAATCAAAGACAAGACAACTGTTCTACTATCGTTAGCGGTAATTTCAGAATAAGGAACACAAGTAACAATAAGTTCATCATCAATTTGCCTACATGATGCGAAAAATACTTCATTATTGTAAGTAAGTTTTAAATCCTGCCCATCACTTAAATTAGAAACATCAACACCATATTCACTCGCTTGTTGCCCTATTTCTTCACTATTTGGTGAAAACAACACCGTGCCATTATCAATGTTAAAAGCCAAAATATAGCCTGATTGTCCTACTGAAACATTCTCTAATACCGATTCAAGTGAAGCATTTTCCTTAAGATTAGCATCCAAATCACTTCTATCAATTTGAATAAAGATTGATCTAGTATCATCAACCATAGCTGTATATTCTTTAGGATTTTCACTGCCATCAATTTGTGTACCTGCATCAACAAAAGTTTCATCATCATCTTTAATAGCCAAATAATTAATATTATAGACTTCTCTCATTTCTTCAACATACTTTTCGGTTAACTCAAATCCTGTAACATATCTTAGTTGAAAAGCTAGAGAATCAGCCTTAGATTGGTACATTTCTTGATAAGCGGCCTTAATATCCTCTTCATCAGACTTGCTTTGGTCAATCTTTTCAGCAATTAATTCAAGTTTTTCATGATTATTCTTTAATTGATTCTTGCAAATAAGACTATTATGTATATTTAACAAGGAAACAACCAAAAGAACACCACCAATAATAGCTATCACAATAGCTTTAATTACTATCTTCTTGTTCTTTTTCATTCAAAACCCCTTTTTTCCACATATAAGTTTAGCATTTATTGTTTCAAACTTTTTGAAATATATAAATGAAAACATTTTCATGAAAATAATGTTTGACATTTTACAATAGCAATTATAGAATTGAACTAAATTCAGTGAATAGAAGAGTAACTGCTTAATGCTTAAAGCGAGTCGATATAGAGTGTAAGGTCGATAAGTTAACAACAGTGAAACGCATCTTGAAGAAGTCCTTATGAAATCATAGTAAGGAACGTGAAACTGCGTTAATGATTGAGTGGTTGGCATTTTGCCAACAACCAGTGTGGTACCACGATTAAAAGTCGTCTCTGGAATGTCCAGTGACGACTTTTTTGTTTAAGGAGGAAAATGGTATGGAAGTCCGACGAAGAAAAGAGAAAACATTTAGTTAAAAAATAAAGATAAAAAATAAAGGGAGAAAGAAAAATGAAAAAGATTAGTAAATTATTTATCGGACTATTAGTAGCATGCTTATTTTTAGTAACAGGATGTTCATCATCAAATGAAAGCAGTGACAAGACAGCAGATGATTCATCTAGCGAAGAATCAACTTCTTGGTATACAGGGCCAGGCTATGATGCTTTATATAGCGAACTTGGCAAAGCTGATGTAGACCTTAGCAATGCCGATGGATTACTTAAGGAAATTATTGAAAAAGGTGTTATCACACTTGCAACATCTCCAGACTATCCACCTAATGAATTTGTAGATACTGATGGAACTGTTAAAGGCTCGGACATCATGCTTGCTCAATATATTGCCAATAGCTTAGGCGTAGAATTACAAATTGAAACTATGGACTTTAACGCTGTACTTACTGCTGTAGATACAGGAAAAGTTGATATGGGCATCTCTGGATTTGGTTATAAAGAAGATAGAGCTGAACAATTTGAATTATCTAATGGCTATCAAGCTAATTCAACCGCAAACCATCATACATTATTAGTACCTAAAGAAAAAGCCAGTGAATATAAATCTTTAGCAGATTTTGATGGCAAAGTAGTTGACGCTCAAGCAAACTCTCTACAAGAAATGTATTGCAATGATCAGCTTCCAAATTCAACTATCCAATTAGTTTCTACATTAGACCAAGCAATTCTAGAATTACAAACTGGCAAGATTGACGCTATCGCATTAGATTCTACTTCAGCCAAAAACTATGCTGAAGCTAGTGATGGCATGTTTGTAAGCTTATACGCTGAAAGTGGTATTGAATTTGATTTGTCCTTATACGAAGACCACACAGGTAATGTCGTAGCTGTTAAAAAAGGCGAAACAAGTCTAATAGAAGCAATCAACCAAATTATTGACCAATTATTGGTATCTGGTCATTATGAAGATAACTTATACACAGATATGTACTATGCTGCATGTGATGCTGCTGGTGTTCTACCTGAGGAAGAATAATGCTAGATAAGATTATTGATACTTGGGTCAAATACCATTCAATATTTATTCAAGGTGCTATAGGCACCTTGAAATATGCTGCCATTGCCGTAATACTTGGATCTGTTGTTGGCACCCTAATCGCCATCTTACATTTATCCAAAAACAAGATTATAAATGGTATTGCACATATATATGTAACAGTGCTTAGAGGCACTCCACTTCTAGTACAAATGTATATCGCCTACTTTTTTCTTCCTGAAGCCATTCCTGCATTAAATGCAGTATCTAAGGAACAATGTGTAATGCTGTCGCTAGTACTAAACTCTAGCGCGTATGTATCAGAAATAATTAGAGGTGGTATCTTATCTGTGGACCATGGACAAACTGAAGCTGCAAGATCACTTGGCATGAGCTCTAGAAACTGTATGAAGAAAATCGTTCTTCCTCAAGCTATTAAAGCTATATTACCTTCTCTTTGTGGTGAATATATTTCAATGGTAAAGGAAACATCTCTAGCTGGTACATTTATGATGTATGAATTAATGTATACAAGAGTAATACTTGCCAATAAATTCTTAACATGGCAACCATTATTCATCATTGCCGCTATATATCTAATTATGACAATTGTATTAACTTGGCTATCAGGATTATTAGAAAAGAGGTTGGCTGAAAGTGACAAATAAAAAAAATGTATTGATCGAAACAGTCGATCTTGTAAAAAACTTTGGTGACTTAAAAGTATTAAAAGGAATTAATCAAAAAATATATCAAGGAGAAGTTGTTTCCATTATTGGACCATCCGGTGGAGGCAAGAGTACCTTCCTTAGATGCTTAAATTTACTTGAAGTTCCAACTAGTGGCAAGGTTTTATTTGAAGGCGAAGAACTTAACATCAAAAGTACCAACTTAGATGAACATAGACAAAAAATTGGTATGGTCTTCCAACAATTCAATGTCTTTCCTCACCTAACGGTATTAAACAATATCACCATTACGCCAATGCTCGAAAAGAAAGTTTCCAAAGAAGATGCCGAAAAAGAAGCGATGGAACTGTTAAAACAAGTTGGGCTAGATGATAAAGCTAATGAATATCCCAAGAAATTATCTGGTGGTCAAAAGCAACGTTTAGCTATCGTAAGAGCGATGGCTATGCATCCTGATGTAATGTTGTTTGATGAGCCAACTAGCGCACTTGATCCAGAAATGGTAAAAGGTGTTCTGGAAGTAATTAAAAAACTTGCGGACGATGGTATGACATGTGTAATTGTTACTCATGAAATGGGCTTCGCTAAAGAAGTGAGTGACAGAGTATTATTTATTGATGGAGGAGTTATTGCTGAAGAAGGAACTCCTGACCAAGTATTCAACAATCCGCAAAACGAAAGAACCAAAGAGTTCTTATCACAGGTATTATAAAAATGAAAACAACATTCAAATACGATCATTATTATAAATATGACGAAATTAAATCAAATCTAGAGTACTTTGAAGAAAAGTACTCTAATTTAGTTACACTGGAAGTTAATTGCGTTACTTTAGAAAATAGAAATCAATATGCAGTTACTTTAACCAATAAAAAAACTGGTAATTATTTAGAAAAGCCTGCTTTGTATATTGATGGAAATATTCATGCTGGCGAAGTAACTAGTGCAATGTGTGCTATGCATACAATCGATTATCTTGTTACTAACTATGGAATAGAAAATGAAGTAACCAAACTATTAGATAGCACAACAATTTATGTTATACCTAGGGTATCCCCAGATGGTGCTGAGAAATATCTAAGTACTCCATATACTCTAAGATCTGCTCCAAGAGACTATCTTACTAAAGAAGGTGGTATCGATTCAAAAGACTTAGACGATGATGGCGTAATTAGAATGATGAGAATCAAAACACCATATGGCGCATGGAAAATAGAAAATGACTCAATGGTTTTAAGAAGCCCAAGTGATATTGAAGGAGACTTCTACGATATTTATCCAGAAGGTCTAGTTGAAGATTTTGATGAAAGCGAAAATCTTAAATTAAAGAAAGCTAATTGGGGACTAGACTTTAATAGAAACTTCCCTCTTGGCTGGTTTCCAGATTCTAGACAGCCCGGAGCTGGCAAATATCCTTTAAGCAATGTTGAAACAAAAGCTCTAGTAGACTTCGTGCTTAGCCACAACAATATTGGTGGAGCGGCAATTGGCCATACATCTGGTGGTATGATTCTAATTCCACCTGGCACAAGGCCTGAAAAATCTATGCCCGAAATTGACAAGACATGTTTAAACGATATTGCAGCTATGGCTGAAGAGGAACTTGGCTATGTTAAGATGAACATCTTTGATTCATTTATGCAAGACCAAGACCAATATGATTCGGGTGCCTTTGATGATTGGTGCTATCAATCTCAAGGAATTCCAGCTTATACAATGGAATTTTGGGATGTAGCTAAAAAAGCTGGTATGCCAAGAATTTGGAATGGAAAGCCAGAAGATAAGCTAACAGCACTAAAAAGATATAACGCGATTCTAACTTGGGTCAAAAAGAACGCGCCACAATACTATCAAGATTGGAAAGAATTTGATCATCAAACTCTTGGCAAAGTAGAAATAGGCGGTTATAACTTTAAGTTCACTGTTCAAAACCCACCTGAAAACATGCTTCTTGAAGAATGTGAACACGATACTAAGTTCAATATTAGATTTGCGAAATCACTGCCTAATTTAAAAATCGAAAGTTTAACTTCTACAAAAGTATGTGAAGGTGTCTATAAAATTGAAACACTTGTAGGTAACAGAGGATATCTTGGCACAAATCTTACTGTAGAAGCTAATAAATTAAATGTAAGCACTCCAGTAAAAGTTAGCATTAAAGGATGTGAAGTTATATCTGGAAAACAAATAGAAGAAATCGGCAATCTTGATGGCTTCTCAGCTACAAACACCGGATCTTATTATGATGAAATAATTACATTCGAAAATGCTAAAGCTAAAAAGAAAGTTACATGGGTAATTAAAGCTAACAAGGGTGATACAATCAGCGTTAGTGCTTATCAAGAAAAAGCAGGAAAAGTAGATTCATCTATTACACTTTAGACTATCAATTTGATAGTCTTTTTTTATACAATAGAAATCGAGGTTTTTTATATGAACAAATTAAAAATATTTTTATCAGCTATCTTAGCAGGCCTATGCATCACATTTGGCGGAGCAGTTTACTTACTTTGCGAAAGCAAGATTCTAGGTGCTTTCTTATTCACTATCGGGCTCTTCGCAATATGTACAATGGGCTTTCATCTATATACTGGAAAAGTATGCTATATCCCAGATAATAAGCCATCATATGTTATAGATATCTTAATTATTTGGCTAGGCAATCTAGTTGGAACATTTGTAGGTGCAAAGCTACAGTTACTTACAAGATATGGAAATACACTTGCTACTACCGCAAGCACAATATGCCAAACTAAGTTATCTGATAATTTATTAAGCATCTTTATTTTGGCTGCCTTCTGTAATGCGATGATTTATTTTTCCGTTGATGAATTTAAGACAAACAAACAAGAACTTGGTGAGTATTTAGCACTATTCTTTGGTGTCGTAGTATTTATTTTATGTGGCTTTGAACACTGTGTTGCCAATATGTATTACTTTACCCTTGCCAGTGTATGGAGTCTTAGAACGCTGGGCTATTTGCTTGTAATGACTCTTGGCAATGCACTTGGTGGAATAGCCTTTCATATGCTTCATAAACTTGCATCAAAATAA
>CAVDDT010000025.1:0-42801 GCA_963607765.1 Paratractidigestivibacter sp.
CATCTCTTACTTTAAATGTGAGTGATATTGATCATTTAAATCTAATAATGGCTAACTTAAGAAAGATTGACAGTGTTATTTCAGTAGAAAGAGCTGTAAAGTAAAATGGTGTTTAAACACCATTTTTTGTTATATCAAAACACCTTTACTATTTAAATTTATCTGGTTTTCTTTCATATAATCATATAAACCTTTATAAGACCGACTCATATCGCACAATTCCATCATTTCATCTAAGAAAAAGTTATAAAGAAATAGAGAATTGGCATTTGAATTCTTAGATGCTTCTAATATCATCTTTTGAAGCTCCTTACAATCAAGCTTTTTGATATGCTTAGCTGTGTAATATTCAAAAGCGATGTGTACAAATTTTTTATTATTTTTTGGCTTTTCTTTTAAAATCTTTTTAAGCGTTTTAAAATTTAGTGTTTTCTCACATGACCTAAACAAAACAAGATAAGAATAATCCATTATATGAGAATAATTTTCATGTATATATAAAGAATATTTTAAGCAGTCATCATATTCTTGCGAATAAAATTTAATAAATGAAAGATTTTCATAGATATGGTATTTAAAACGGACAGGAATTATTTCTTTGTTTTTTTCATAGAAATCCTTGGCTTTTAAAGTGTTTTCCTGGGCTTTGATATAGTCTCCTCTATATGAATATAAAAATGCATTTGAAACATAAAAACAAAGCGCTTTATAAACATTGTTAGAATTTTCTAAATTGTTTTCTGAATATTTTTTGCTTAAATCGAAAATATTTGAATTGCCAGCGTCATAATAACATTTATCAAGATAAAAAAGTCTAGACTCCTTTAATGGTTTACCATAATCATAAAATGATGAATATTCTTCAATAGAATAATATATATTGTACATATTTAATAAATAAGAATCCAATAAGAAGGCTTCATTATTTCCTTTTAATGATTCATATATATATGTGCAAGTATTTATTGAATCTTTATTATCTATTTTAGAAGCCATATAAATATTTATTGTTTCAATACACAGTGAGGACATTTCCTTTAAATAAATGCAATCAATATTTTCGTTGTAAAAAGTCTTGATTTCTTTTTTTAATGATGCATATTCAGTTAAAGACTTTCCGCTATTAATAATTAAATATGTTTTATTTATATAAGCGTCTAGAATTCGATATTTATTTGTGCTTTCACTTATTTTTAACTCAAATATTTTTAAGACACCAGACAACTTATCACTAGAAATATATTTGCCTTCTTCTGCACGTTGAATTGTTGAAAGAGATACGTTAGATACTTTATCATAAATTTCTTTTCTAGATAAGTTAGCTCTTTTTCTATAATATTCTATTAATCCACCTATTACTTTCGAATGGTAATCTTTTATTTTCATGTATAGATTATAACTAATTTTCAAAACTAATTCATTTTCGAGGTGCACAAATATGATTAAAAAATAGTTTTTTTAATATTAAACAATTAATTTAAGAATTTAATCATATTATATTTTACAAATCAATTTTAATATGTGATAGTTCAATCACCAAAGATAGCTATCTAGTTGAATTATTTTAAGTTTTAAAAAGGGAGGAAAATAAAATGAAATTTTTTAAAACTATTATAACTAGTATGTTGGCACTTATGTTTATAATTTCTGTACCTGCTGGCTTTGTTTTTGCAGATGAAAACGGTGATTATCCTATTATGCCGGTAGGAATAACCAAACCCTTCAGTAAAAGTGCAAGTGATTATTCTACTTATAAGGACGGCACATCTGGCTACTATATTCAATATTCGGTTTCCGGAACTTATTATCATGGCGTAGATAGTTCAAGCAACGCATTTGCTAAAGATGTAAGTATATCCAGCTGTACTAGTGGGCTAAATGATAATATTGGCCCTCAAGATGGAACCTATAATGCAAAAATTGTTAATACAAATTATTACACATCCAAATTAGGCAATAAAGTTGCGATAGTAATATCGGTAAGAGTTAAAGAAACAATTAAAGGATCTGCATATTATTCTAATCACCAACACACTTTCTATTTGCCATGATTAAAAGAATCTACAAATCAATATTCTATAGACTTAAACAAACATCACTACTTTTAGTGGTGATGTTTGTTATTTCGTTGCTGGTATGTACTGCTTTTTCTTTAAAGAATGTTTCAAGAGAACTAAAAGAAAGTCTATCGAAAGCTATTAAACCTGATGTTAGTATTACTAGTTATGCAAATTATATAGATAAGAAGCTATATCTTTTGGAAGATGATAAAAAAGAAGAATATTGTGAACAATTTTATGATGACTTGATGCATTTAAAAGAAGCTCTCAATCCTAATTATTTTGATATAAACATGGTAATTAGTTCTTATATGTTACTGCCGTATGACGAAAATGATGGCTTGTTGATTTCGCTCCAAAGCGATTCAAAAAACGAGCAGCTAAATACTTGCTTGTATGATTTTAATAATTATTTAAATGGCAACGCAAATTCTTATTCTTGTAATCTTAGTTTTGTTTCTGTTAGTACCAATGATTTTACGGACCTACATTACAATTTTATAGATTCGGACAAATCTTATATTGAGAGTGGTTCTATGCAAAATCAAATGGCTGATTTTGAAGAAGCGGGTTTTAAAATCAAAGAAGGAAGAAACTTTACGGATGAAGAAATAAAAGAGGGAAAAATGGTTTGTCTTGTTACGCCAAATACTTATATTTATCAAAATGGTGAATACAGAAAAGTTGAAGTTGGTGATTATGTTTCTTACTCGATTATGATACCTGGTGAAAGTGAAAATGTTATCCATAAAACTTATGAGTTTGAAGTAATTGGCATAACAAATCAAGAAAAAATGGCTTATAGTAAATCGATTTATAATAATTTAGAAGGCCCGTTGATACCTGAAAAAGTTTTTCTTGAAATTTATAGTGATTTAAAGAAAATCACAAAAGAAGAAAATCTAGACAAATATAATTTTATATATTTTTACCCTTGTATTATGACTTTGAATAGTTTTGATGATATAGATAAGTTTTTGGAATATGTGGATGATCTAAACAGCGATATTGAAGATAAAAACTACGCTTATGAAACATCACTAGATTCTTATTATAGTTTTGCTGGAAATCTAGAAGCAATATCTGAGAACTCATCTATTCTATTTAAGTTTTCTTTAATAGTTTCTATACTGTTGAATGTTTTTATTATTAATCTAGATCTTAATAGAAGAAAAAAAGAAATTGGTCTACTTTCCTCCTTAGGCCAAAGTAGAAAGACAACGATGATACAGCTAGTGCTTGAATACTTATTTATTTTAATAATATCCTTATTGTTTGCGGTGCTAGTATCAAATATAATATCTAATACTTTTATTAAAACTTTAGAGTTAAATACAGACTCCATATTATCTAATGCAACTAAAGTATTAGACTATTCTAAGAGCATAAGCATTCTAAATAACACTAGTTTAAGTATTAATGTTTTAGATTTATTAAAGATAGCTATTATGGAAATAATTATCATTACGATAACTACTATTTTGAGTGTTATTCCAATATTTTCAATCAAAACCAGGGAGGTTATGATAGATGAATGAGATCTTAAAAATAAATAATCTTGATTATTACTATAAGGATGGTTCTAATATTCGTACTATCTTTAATAATGTTAACTACAGTTTTGAAAAGGGAAAGTTTTATTCAATTGTAGGAGAATCAGGAAGCGGTAAGACTACTCTATTAATATTACTAGCAGGACTAGATGATCCAAAGGGTGGCAGTATCTTATTTAATAATAAGAATATAAAAGAAATAGGATATGATAAGTATCATAGAGAAGATGTTCAAATAATCTTTCAAAACTATAATCTATTAAACTATCTAAATGCCTATGATAATGTCTTAACAGCTATTAGTATTTCTGACTCTAAAAGAAAAGTAGATAAGAATACTTTAAATGAATATTTAAATAGATTTGGTATAAGCGAAGATAAGGCAAATAGGAAAGTAAATAAGTTATCTGGTGGTGAACAACAAAGAGTAGCTATCGCTAGAGCTGTAGCTTGTAATGGTGAAATAATACTGGCCGATGAGCCTACTGGTAATTTAGACTATGATACTTCTTTAGCTATTATGAAACTATTTAGACAACTAGTTGATGAATATCATAAGACCGTTATTATGGTAACTCATAATAATGAGCTAGCTAAACTAACTGATAAGATAATTCATATTGATCAAAAGACTAAGAACATTTATGAATAAACATTATTTTAAAAGAATACTTGAGTCAATAATAACTAGAAAGAAAGATTCTCTTTTGATGTTTTTTATCATTTTTATATTAAGTTTCTTTATCATTGTCTCCACTTGTATATCTAGACTGGGAAGTAAGATATCAGAGAATGTTAAAACAAGTATGGAAGTTAATATCTATACTGATGATTTAGAGTTTAAAGAATCTAACGCTAATGGTTATGGGATGCTTGTGAACAGTACTTATCAAAATATTGATGATCATTTCAAAAATTATTGTAAGGAAAACGATTGTGTATACGATAGTTCTTATAGTATTAATGTTTATAGTGATATAAGTCATTACTCTGAGAAAGTTGATGATGGTTTTGTTGAAAATCTTGGTCTTTATACCGCAATTTCTTATGATGCCTTTAAATCTCAGGGCCTTTCTTTAAGTGAAGGAAGTGAATATTTCGATGATAATGATCGTTATGTGGCTCTTGTTTCAAACAGTTGCTATATCGATGGCGAAGATGTAAAAATAGGAGATACTATCAATGTTACTTTAAGAAGTGTTACATATAATTTTCAAGTAATTGGTACTTTTTCTTACGGAAATTCGCTAACATCATCTAAATCTCACTATACTTCTAATACATCAATTATTGTCAATAAAGATGACTTCTTTGAATTGTGCGATGAAGCCAATAAACAAGCTAATCTTAATCGCATTGGAATCAATGCAATCGATGGATTTCGTTTTAATGAGCTAAAGAACGGATTCAATCTTCAATTATCCGATGCCATCAAGGAAAAAAGAATGCTTGATAAGCTTAATGAATATACTGTGCAAACAAATCAAGAAGAATATGAAAGGATTGTTTCGCCAAGTGATAATCTAAAAAGTTTATATAATATTATTTCAATTGTGATGGTTATTATTGCCTGCTTATTGCTTATTAACGTGGTTACTTTCTTAAATGAGAACAGATTAAAAGAATATGCAATATTGTTATCTATGGGCCAAAAGAAAAGCTTGTCTATTTTCTCTTTTGGAATTGAAATTTTGTTAATTGCCTTTTTAGCGATAACGTTGTCTCTTCCCCTTGGCATAAATGTTGCTAAATCTTCTGCTAACAAGCTACTTGATTCAAATCTAAAAAGGCAAGAAAGATTGGCTAAAATATCAGGAAGTGAGGAAGACTTCGATATCTTTGAAAAACAAGTTGCTTTATATTCGGAATATGAAGTTGAAGTTAATTCAAGCGATATTATCTTTGTGTATTTAATTAATGATGGATTTATATTAATATCTTGTTTATTTGCCTTTATTTCTATAAGCAAGTTAAAACCTCGCCAACTTTTATTAAAAGGAAAATAAAATTGATATATAATATCTTTATCTAAAAAGAAATTGATTAAACTTTTTAAGTGTAGAGAGAAACGTTTGGTGAAAGTTTTATTAAAGAGTTTAAGTGACACTTCTTTAGAATCTATTGAAAAGATAGGTCGTGGCTCGCGTTAAGAGAAAAGTTAGAAATCAAGGTGGTACCGCGCATTGCGCCCTTAGTGCTACCTTTTTATTTTTGTAGGAGGGAAACATGTATCAGACAGTAAAAGGAACTTATGATTTATTGCCAGATGAGCTAAAGAACTTTGAGGATTTAGAAGATTCTTTTAGAATCATGCTTGATTTATATGGCTACAAGCTAATGAAAACGCCAGTATTTGAATATGCTGGAGTGTTCAAAAAAGAAAATGATACTAGCGATATGGTCACAAAGGAAATGTATACTTTTTCGCCTAATGGAAAAGATATGTTTACACTTCGTCCTGAAGGAACAGCCGGCATTGTAAGAAGCGTTATTCAAAATAAACTATATTCTAATGAGCTTCCAATTAAGTTGGCTTATATCGAAGAAATGTTTAGGCATGAAAGACCACAAAAGGGTAGACAAAGACAATTTACACAAATGGGCATTGAAAACATTGGTGAGAAATCTCCAATGATTGATGCGGAAGTCATTGCTTTGGGATATAACTACATTAAACTTGTAGGTCTAAAGAATGTTAAAGTATTAATTAATACATTGGGTGATAGCACGTCTAGAACAAACTATTCTAAGGCTTTAAAAGAATATTTTGAGTCATACAAAGAAGATTTATGTCCCGATTGTCAAAATAGATTGGTTAAAAATCCATTAAGAATTTTGGATTGTAAGATTGATAGAGACAAAGATTATGTTAAAAACGCGCCTAAGATGAAAGACTATCTAACTGATGAGGCTAAAGAATATTTTGAAAAAGTTAAATCATATTTAGACACTTTAAATATTCCATATACTGTTGAAGAGAGTCTTGTAAGAGGACTTGATTACTATACAGATACTGTATTCGAAGTTGTTTCAACTGATGAAAACGCCGGTGCTCAAGCTACTGTATTTGCAGGTGGCAGATATGATAGCTTAGTTGAAGAACTTGGCGGTCCTAAATTATCGGGAATTGGCTTTGCAATAGGTATGGAAAGACTTTTGATCTTGGCAAAAGCTGAAGATGCTTTAGCTCCAATTGAAGAATATGTTGATTGTTATGTTATTGATATGACTAAGTCTAGCAATTATGCTTTAGAGGTTGCGACTGAGCTTAGAAATAATTTCTATACAACAGAACTTAACTATTATGATCGTTCTATGAAATCACAATTTAAGTCAAGTGATCGAAAGAATGCTTTATATGTAATTATTATTGGCGAAGATGAGTTAAATAATAAGACTGTTACGATTAAAAATACAATCACTAAGGAACAAAATACTATTCCGTTTGATGATCTAGTTAGTTATTTAGAAGAAAGAGAGGATAAATAAATGTATCGTACACATACTTGTGGACAATTAAGAAAAGAGGATGCTGGTAAAACAGTAGAACTTGCTGGATGGGTGGCTAAAAGAAGAAATCTTGGATCTATTGTTTTTATTGATTTAAGAGATAGATATGGGATTACGCAAATTACTTTTGATGAAGCACATGCTGATTTAATTAAAGATGTTCGTAATGAATATGTATTGTGGGTAAAGGGTGAAGTTTCTCTTAAGGAAACTCCTAATCCGAAATTAGAGACAGGTGAAATTGAAGTTTTAGTAAAGGAAGTTAAAGTGTTGAATTCTTCTAAGACTACACCAATGATTATCGCTGATGAGACGGATGCTTTAGAAGATATTAGACTTAAATACCGTTATCTAGATTTAAGAAGACCGGTTCTTCAAAAGAATCTAATGATTAGAGATAAGGTTACCACTATTTTTAGAAAAGTTCTTCATGAACATGATTTTATCGAAGTTGAAACTCCAATTTTGTCTAAGTCTACTCCAGAAGGGGCAAGAGACTACCTTGTTCCATCTCGTTTATATAATGGAAAGTTTTATGCTTTGCCTCAATCTCCACAAATATACAAACAATTATTAATGATTTCAGGCATGGATAGATATTTCCAAATTGCTAGATGTTTTAGAGATGAAGATTTAAGAGCTGATAGACAACCTGAATTTACACAAATTGATATGGAAATGAGTTTTGCTAGTGAGGAAGACTTGTTTGAAATTGTTGAAGCTTGCATGCATGATGTGTTTAAAGAATTAAAGGGAGTAGAACTTGGTGCTTTCCCTAGAATTAAATATGTTGATGCAATGGAAAAATATGGTAGTGATAAGCCTGATTTAAGATTTGATATGTTGCAACACAATGTGACTGAAATATTTAAAAATAGTGCTTTTTCTGTATTTAAAAACTGTGTTGATGAAAATGGCTCTATTAAAGCTATTCAAGTTAAAAACCATAGTTTCTCTAGAAAAGAAATGGACAAATTCTCTGAATTTGTGAAGATTTATAAAGCTAAAGGTGTAGCTAATCTTAAGATTGAAAATGGTGATTTTTCAGGTAGTGTAGCTAAATTCTTAAGTGATGAAGAAAAGACTGCTTTAAGAAAAGAATTTGTTCTTGAAGAAAACGATACATTGTTGTTTGTTGCTGATAAAAAGTCGGTTGCTGATGTTGCCCTTGGAGCTTTAAGAGTAAAACTAGGCAAAGAGCTTGGCTTAATTGATGAAAATAAATTTGAATTTGCTTGGATCACTGAATTTCCAATGTATGAATGGTCTGATGAAAGACAAAGATACGAGGCTGCATCAAATCCATTCTCTTCACCACGTGATGAAGATATTGACAAGCTTGAAACAGATAAAGGAAATTGTTTCTCTAGAGCTTATGACCTTGTCTTAAATGGATATGAATTATCTAGTGGTGCTATTAGAATTCATGATCAAGATGTTCAAGCTAAAGTCTTTGCTGCACTTGGCTTAAGCAAACAACAAGCTAAAGAAAGATTTGGCTTCTTCTTAGATGCGTTTGATTATGGCATGCCACCAGAGTGTGGATGCGGTATCGGCCTTGAAAGACTTATTATGATTTTATGTGGAACTGACAATATTAAGGATGTTGTAGCTTTCCCTAAAACTGCTACTGCATATGATTTAATGGCTGATGCTCCAGGAGGAGTTGACCAAGATCAATTAGATGCTCTTGATTTAATAATTAAGGAGAAGAAGTAGAAGGCATTATATATGCCTTTTATAAATAAGTTACTATAGACAATGTCTATAGTAACTATGAATCAATGTTATTTGTCTTTTTGTAAGTGTTTTCATAATATTTAATTATAAAATTCACATGTAAATAAGGAGAGAATATGGAAAGAAAACTTACTTATGATGTAGTTGTTGTTGGAGGCGGTGCTTCAGGCCTTGCTGCTGCAGTTGGTGCTAGCGATGCGGGCAAAAAAGTGTTGCTTGTTGAAAGAAATCCATATCTAGGTGGCCAAGCTACTAATTCTCTTGTTCCTGCTTTTTGTGGTTTTTGCACAAGTGGTGAAAAAACTGATCAAGTAATAAAAGGCGTTGGGCAAGAAGTACTAGATCGTATGCACAAGATTGGCTATTTTGATGATTTCAAGGTAACTCCTAGTACAGGCAATCGTACAGTTCCTCAAGATCCTGAAATCACAAAAATGATTTTTGAAGAAATGTTGATTGACCACAAAGTTGATTTTATTTTACTTTGTGCTTTGACAAATGCTACTGCTGTTGATGGCGAAATTAAGTCAATTGAGTGTACAGATGACGAAGGCAAAATAATAGTTGAAGCTAAGTCATTTGTTGATGCTAGTGGCGATGCTAATCTTGCTTATCTAGCTGGAGCTAATGTAGAATTTCACCATGAACAAAAAGGTTCTATGATGTTTAGAATGGGTGGCATTAAAGATTCTAGCTTGCTTAGTGCTGAAAACATGGAAAATGCCATCAATGCCGCTATAGCTGATGGTGTTACTGGTTTTACTGCTAAAAAGGGTATAGCTATTAACGTTCCTCATACCAACGATTATTTAATCAATATGATTGGCTTAGATTTTGAAAATCTAGATGCTCGAACTTTGACTCAAAGAGAAATTGAGGGTAGAAAACAAGCTAGACTTTATGCCGATACTTTTAAAAAGTACATTAAAGGCATGGAAGATGCTAATCTAATTCAAACTGGTCCTAAGGCTGGTCTTAGAGAATCTAGAAGAGTTGTAGGCGAATATACATTAACTAAGGATGATGTAAAAACTTCTAAGAAAAATGAAACAAGCATTGGCCGTGGTGGCTGGGGTGCTGAACTTCATAAGCTTGAGGATAATGGTGAAGCATCTTTCGCGGTTGAAAGAAATGATAAATATTTTGACATTCCACTTGGCACTCTAAAGGCTAAGGGAATGAAAAATTTATGGTGTGCTGGAAGAATTATTTCATCTGATTTAGTTGCTAGCGCATCAATTAGAGTAATGGGCACAGGCTTTGCTTCCGGACATGGAGCTGGTGTTGCTGCCGCATTATCAATCGAAAAAGAACCTGACGTAAAGGAAATTCAAAATGAATTAAGACGTCAAGGTGCATTAATTTAGTATCTACAGTTAATCTGTTTGATATACAAAAATAAAGAAGGGGGATTTATGAGCGAAAAGGTCGCAAAAAAATCACATAAGAGAGAGATATCTCTTATTCTTGCTGCAGTAGTTCTTGCAGTATTCTATTTCCTACCAGATTCTAGCGCAAATGGCGGACTTAGCCATGAAGCATTCTGGGCAGTTGGCATTTTCTTTTCTTCACTAATCATGTGGATTGGTGTATCAATTGACTGGCCAAGTTTAATTTCAATGTTTTTGATCGGACTACTTCCAACTTATGGATTTAGTAAAATGCTACAAGGATCACTTGGTAACTCAACAATTGCATTCTTGTTATTTACTTTCATGTTAGTTTATCCATTATCTCAAACTAACTTTGTAAGAAGAGTAACAGTTGCCTTTATCACAAATCCAATTGCTAAAAAAGGTCCTTGGTTCTTCGTAAGCTTCTTGTTTGCTGCATTAACATTAATTGGTTGCTTTATTTCACCATCAGTATTATTCGTAGCATTCATGCCTTTCCTTGAAGATATTTACAAATTATTAGATATCAAAAAGGGTGGTAAAACCGGAAACATGTTAATGATGGGAACAGCATTCTGTATCTCATTATCTTCAGGTATGACTCCTATTGGACATGTATGGCCAACTCTTGCAATGGGCTATTATGCTAGTGCATTTGAATCATCAATTAGTGCTTTCCAATATATGGCATTTGGTGTTCCAACAGGTATCATTCTTGTAATTGCTTTAATTCTAGTTTTCAAGTTTATCTATAGACCAGATGATATTAATGATATTGATCCTAATAAGGCTGAAGCTTTAAAAGGAACTTTCCCTAAAGCTGATTTAAGAGAAAAACTAATCGTTGGTATCATGGTTCTAGTTGTAGTTTTATGGATTTCTCCATCTCTTGTAAAGAATGTACTTCCTGAATACTACACATTAATCAATGGTATGACAACTGCTATGCCACCTCTACTTGGCTGTATCTTAATGTTCATTATCACAATTGATGGCAAACCTTTATTAAACTTCAAAGAAGCTACAACAAAAGGTGTTTTATGGGGTTCAGTATTCATGACAGCTGCTGCAACAATTGTTGGTGCTACATTAACTAACTCAGACTTAGGTATTTCTGCTTGGTTATCTACAGTAATGGAACCTATTGCTAATCACTTATCAAGCGGATTACTAATTCTATTCTTTGTTGCTTGGGCAGTTATTGAAACAAACTTCTCTAGTAATATCGTAACTACAACAGTAGTATCATCTATTATGATTGCTGTATTGTCAGCTTTACCAGAAGGTACAATTTGCATTCCTGCTGCTGTATGCTTAGTTGGTTTTGCTGCTGGTATCTGTAATATGACACCCGCTGGTCAATCAACAGTTAATACGGTTGCAATCGGATCTGGCTGGACTGATTCAAAATCAATGTTTATTTGGGGCGGCGTATTCGCTTTACTTGCAATACTTGCTCTAACATTTATTGGCTACAACATTGGTGCTGTAGTAATGGCAGCTATCTAAAATATTTAACAATAAGTGGACAGTTAACTGTCCACTTATAATAAAAGGGGTTATATGAAAAAAACAGTTTCTAAAGAAATTACATTTATTCTCGCAATGATAATCGATGCATTTGCAGTTGATTTATTGACTCAAGCAAATCTTGGAATATCGACACTAACATCCCTATCTTATGTGCTCTCTAAGATTATTCCAAACACAACACTTGGTACAGTGAATACAATTGTTCAAACTTCATTGCTTATTTTGCTTATTATTATTACAAAAAAGCCAAGTCCATATTATTTGTTATCTTTTGTAGTAGGCGCAATATTTGGAATTGCATTGGATTTATTTGATCCACTTATTTCTTCTTTTCCAAATACTTCAATTATTACATCATTTATTTATTTTATAATTGGCTGGATTTTAATGAGCTTTGCGGTTGCACTATTTGTGTTATCAGAAATGCCAAATATGCCATTTGATGCTTTTACTAAAGATTTAAGTAAGGCAAAAAATATTGAATTTAAAACTGTTAAAACATCATTAGATTTAATATTTGTTGTATTGTCATTGATATTCTCACTCATCTTTTTAAAGAAGATTGTGGGCATTGGCATTGGAACGCTTATTATGGCGTTATTCACTGGCACAATTGAGGGAAAAATGCTAACAGCAATTAGAAACAAATTTGAATTTAAAACCTTTACTAAAGTTGGCGCTCTATTTGAAAGTATTAAAGCAGTTAAATAGAGTAAACGTCATTTACTAATTTGATAATATTTGGATTATTATTATCACTATTAACTATACAAGCAAGAGAATATTCATGTTCTTCTTGCTTTTTATATTTTCTAAATACGACACCATTATATTCATCGTTAATTCTATTTTCAGACAATCCAACGATACTTAAGCCTACTTTTCCTCTTACCAGCTCACATGCTGTATCAAAAGAAGAACAATTGCAGGCGATGTCGCATTCTTTTTGAACTTCTGGATTAATGTCTTTATATAAAATAGATTCTTCTGTCATCATGACTATTGAATAGTTTTTTAACATTGAAATATCTATTTCTTTATATTTGCTTAATGGGTGGTTAATTGGCATTGCTATAACCGGAAATACTTTAGCTATTCTTTTTATGCATTTAATATCTTGAACATCTTCACTTTCATCAAATAAAGTAATGCCTAAATCAATTTTATGGTTTAATAGATTTTTTCTAATGATAACTGATCCATCAGTGGAAAGTGAAAAATGGAGTTCTTGATGTTCGTCTATGTATTTTTTTAATGGATCTAAAAAGCCAAAGAAATTTAAGCCAAAGAAAACTGAAACGTTGATATTTTTTTTGCTATGTGAATATTTTTTCATTTCATTTAAAAGATTATAAGATTCGTTATTTATTTTTTTGGCATACGAGACAAAAACCTCACAAGCTTTCGTGGGCTTTACTTCTTTAGAATTACGTATAAACAAAACTACTCCAAGTTCTTCCTCTAAAGCTTTAATTTGCTTAGAAAGGGTAGGCTGAGTGATATATAAGTTTTCACTTGCCCTTAAATAATTTCTTGTTTTTGATAATTCAACTACATATTCAAGTTGTCTCAAATTCATAACCTTATTATATATTTTTTTAATTTGAGTTGGATTTTTGTTTTGTTTTCGCAATAGCAATTTTAAGAAGTGATGCAAAAAAAATGCCGTATAATCTTTTAAAACATATAAAAATATGTTTGCGAATTTATAATTGTTTTTTAAACCTTTTTTGGTGATTTTGAGGCCATTGTTTAAAAAGCTTTTAAAGTTTATAATAATGATACAAGAAGACAAGAAGGAGGAATTAAAATGCCAGCTAAGGTTGATGTTGATACTTGCGTAGGTTGTGGTGCATGCACAGAAGTATGTCCTACAGGTTCATTAAGTATTAATGATGAAGGCAAATGTGTAGTAAGCGAAGATACATGCGTAGATTGTGGCGCATGTTGCGGAACTTGCCCTACAGGTGCTATTTCTCAATAATTAAATAAAAACCAAGTATATCTTGGTTTTTTTATGCGCATTTTATAGAATATATATTATGAAAAAAGATTACATCCTTCCAGATATAAAGGAAGCAAGAAGAAGAAATAATACTGAAAGTATTGAAAGAGTGAACTTTGATATTGAAGATCGCTTTGAGAATTTGGGACAAGATAAGAAATATTTAATTAAAACGCATGGCTGCCAAGCTAATTTTAGAGATTCTGAGACTATTGCTGGCCTTCTTGATTCACTTGGCTATACCGCTTGTGAAAATGAAGATGAAGCTGATTTAATTTTAATCAATACTTGCGCTGTTAGAGAAGGTGCTGAAGATAAAGTATTTGGCGAAGTTGGCGCTTTAAAAAGACTTAAGAGCGAAAAGCCTTCTTTGTTGATAGGCATTTGTGGCTGCATGGCACAAGAAGAGAAAACCGTTAATACTTTACTTGAAAAGTATCATCAAGTAGATATTATTTTTGGTACTCACAACATCACTTCTTTGCCTAAGATGCTTTATGATATTTATCAAAGTAAGAAGAAAAAAGCTATAGAAGTATATTCTAAGCAAGGCGAAGTGGTCGAGAATGTTCCTGTTACACGTCTTTCTAGTCATAAAGCGTATGTAAATATTATGTATGGCTGTGATAAGTTTTGCACTTATTGCATTGTTCCTTATACAAGAGGAAAAGAAAGAAGTAGACTTTTAGAAGATGTTGTAAAAGAGGTGCAAGAACTTGTAGATAGTGGCTATAAGGAAGTATGCTTACTTGGGCAAAATGTTAATGCGTATGGTAAAGACTTAAAGCTTGACTATGGTTTTGGCGATTTGTTAAATGCTGT
Organism: Paratractidigestivibacter sp.; assembly: GCA_963607765.1. GTDB lineage: Bacteria > Bacillota_I > Bacilli_A > Erysipelotrichales > Erysipelotrichaceae > Colivicinus. The sequence goes on from CAVDDT010000025.1 coordinate 14,618, forward strand.
AGCTAAAACTGGTATCAAGAGGATAAGATTTGTCACAAGTCACCCTTGGGACTTTAACGATGCGATGATTGATGCTATTGCGAATAATCCAAATGTTTGCCCATATATTCATTTACCTGTTCAAAGTGGTAGTGATGCTATCTTAAAGAAAATGAATAGAAGATATACTATAGAAGAATATAAAGCTTTATTTGATAAGCTAAAAAATAGACTTCCTAATTTTGCGTTTACTACTGATATAATTGTTGGCTTCCCAAATGAATCTGATGAAGATTTTAAGGGAACTCTTGATATTGTTGATTATTGTAAATATGATAATGCTTATACTTTTATTTATTCAAAGAGAAGTGGCACTCCAGCAGCTAATATGGAAGATGTTATCACAAGAGATGTTAAGGAAGCTAGATTGCAAGAACTGAATAAGAAGGTAGCTTATTATGCTAATTTAAGTAATCAAAAATTTAAAGATAAAGTTGTAGAAGTTTTGGTTGATGGAAAATCGAAGAAAAACGACGAAGTTTATTCAGGCTATACTTTAGAAAATAAACTTGTTAACTTTAAGGGCGATGGCATTAAGATAGGTGATTTAGTTAATGTTAAAATCACTGAATGTATGAGTTTTTCTCTTAATGGAGAGCTTGTAGACAAAGTTAGTGATTAGAATAAAAATTCCCAAACGTTTTTAGCCTTTTTATTGAATTAGAAAGGCTTTTTATTTTATAATGTGAACATGAGTTTATGGAGGATATCATAATGGAAAAAGTTCGTTTGATGGCTTTAGGCGGTCTTGACGAAGACGGCAAGAATATGTACTGTATTGAAATTGGCAATGACATTTTTGTGGTTGACGCTGGTTTAAAATATCCCGAGAATCAACAATTAGGAGTTGAATATATTATTCCTGATTATAGCTATCTTATCGAAAATAAAAATCGTGTAAAGGGTATATTTATTACACATGGTCATGATGATGTCATGAAGGCTTTAGGGCATATTTTAAGAGAATATGATTTTGAAGTTTATGCTACAGCTTTAACTGCCAAAATAATCGAAGAAGATCTTCCAAAAAATTCTAAAAAGAGAATTAATATTATTAGAAGAGATGCGAAGTTAAATATTGCTGGACATATCATTCACACTTTCCCAGTTATGATGTCTATTGCTGATGGAATTGGACTAATTTTTGAAACTGAGCAAGGCTCTATTGTTTATACAAGTGAATTTATTGTTGACTATGATCTAACAAACGAAGCTTTTTCTATGAATATGCATATCTTATCCAAGATAGGCGATCATGATGTATTGTGCTTAATGTCTGAATCTGTTGGAGCTACTAAAGAAGGATATACCGCTCCAAAGCATCGTATAACTGATTTAGTTGAGTCGTATATTGAAAATCTTGATGAACGCTTAATAATGACTCTTTATAAACAAAATTTATATCGTATTATCGAAATTCTTGAGCTTGCGAAAAAATATAAGAAACAAGTTTATTTCTATGATGAAGATCATTTGAAACTTTTAAGAAATGTTGAGGAATTAGGTTATTACAAAATACCACCTAATACAATTGTTACTAGCAAAGAATTTAATAATAATTTAAAGAATATCATTTGTATTGTTTCTGGAAGCGGCAAACAAGTCTTTAAGATGCTTAACAACATCGCCATTGGCGAAGATAAGAAACTAGAGTTAAAGAAAAATGACTTAGTAGTTATTGCTTCTCCTGTTGTTCCTGGTACTGAAAAGGAAGCTGCTGCCATGGAAGATGATTTATATAGAGCTGATGTTAAGATTGTTAAGTTTAACAAAAAGGATTTATTAAGCATGCATGCATCTAAAGAAGATCTTAAGATGATGCTATATCTTGTTAAGCCTAAATATTATCTGCCAGTTAAGGGACAATATTATGACTTAATAAATAATGCTGATATTGCGGTTGATATGGGATATACTCCAAACAAAATTATCATTTTGGATAACGGCCAATTTGCTACTTTTGAGAACCAAAAATTAGTTTCTACACGTGATCAAATCGAATTAAATGAAATCTTAATTGATGGTTCAGATAAAGCAGATGTTTCTGGTATGGTTTTAAAGGATAGAGAAACATTAAGTACTGATGGGGCTATAGTTTGTGGGATTGTTTTAGACTATAAGACAAAAGAACTAATTGGTGGTCCAGATATTCAAAGCAGGGGTGTTATTTATTTGAAAGATGCTGAAAATCTTTTAAATGAAATTGGCAATATTTTATGTGAGACTGTAGCTTTAGCGGTTAAAGAAAATCGTTACGATAATATGAAAGTAAGGATGGAAGCTAAGGAAAAGATAGCTGCATATGTAGCTAAAAACACTGGCAAGCGTCCGATGATTCTTCCTGCTATTGTTGAAGTTAATGGAGGAAAATAATGGGGAGAAAAAAGAAAGAAGTAATTAAAGAAGAGCCATTTAACTATGGTGGTTTAATTGTCTTTGTTTTACTTGCCGTATTAATTTTCTTTTCAATTAAAAAATACGGAATAGTAGGAACAATTATAAATAACATCTTTAACTTCTTGATAGGTCCTTATTATCTTGCGGTATTAATCACATGCTTTGTGTGTGCTTTTATTAATGTTTTTTTAAGCCATAGGTTAAAATTTACCTTATGGTTTTATATTGGCCTTGTAATATTAAATATTGCGATATGTCTTTTGGCTGCCAACATAACCACATTAAATAAAGAAACGATTACTATAAGCTATGTAACCGATATTTTAAAAAGCTTTAAAATGTTACTTAGTGAAGAAGCAAATTTTGGTGGTGGAGTTTTAGGAACGCTTCTTTTGTTTTTATGTATAAAGTCATTCGATACAACTGGAACGATTATAATTTTGGTTGTTTTGTTTATGCTTGCAGCACTATTGATTATTCCTCTTGGCGTTTATAAGACAATTATGAACAACGTAAAAGCTTCTGGAGTAAAAATTAAGGAAAAATCTAACGCCTTTATCGAAGATAGAAGAAGCCAAAGAGCTAGAATGGATGAAGAAAGGCAAGCTAAAGAGTTACAAGAAGAAGAAAATAGGCAACGTCTTCAAAAAGAAATTAGAGACATTTTTTCTTCTAATTTGTCAGAAGAAATAAAAGAACAAACTACTGTAAGTATTCCTGAAGATAATGCGCCAATTGAAAGAGTAGACAATGTTTCTGAATTTTCCAAAACATATTTTATTAAAGATGATTTAGCCAATGAAGAAACTGCTAGTGAACCTATATTAGAACCTTCTAAGCAAGAAGAAAAGCCAATTGTGAAAGTTGAAAACCCTCATAGCACTAAAGTTATCCCAAAGAGTAAAGGCAAGTATCAATTTCCTCCAGTTAGTTTACTTAACAACGTGACTGGCAAGCCAAGTAAAACAAACGAAGATTCTGCTAGAGTAAAGGGCGAAAAATTAATTGAAACTCTGTCTAATTTTGGGATTGAAGCTAAGCTTGTTGATACCCACATTGGTCCTAGCGTTACTAAATTTGAAATAAAGCCAGAACAGGGCGTTAAGGTTAATAAAATTATAAATATTGAAAGCAATATTAAGATGGCTCTTCAAGCCAAAACAATAAGAATTGAAGCACCAATTCCTGGAAGAGATGTAGTTGGTGTAGAGATTCCAAACGCTGAAACAGTGATGGTTAGAATGTCGGAACTTATGAAAAACGTTCCAACTAAATACAAGAATAGTCCTCTTACTTTTGCACTTGGAAAAGATTTATTAGGTAGTCCTGTATATTGCGAACTAAATAAAATGCCACACTTGTTGATTGCTGGAGCTACCGGATCTGGTAAATCGGTTTGTATGAATACGATTATTACTTCGTTCTTGCTTAGAACCGATCCTAAAGATCTAAAGATTGTATTGGTTGATCCTAAGAAAGTAGAATTTACACCTTACCATGATATTCCGCATTTATTGTGGCCTGTTATTACTGATGCTAATATGGCTAGTATGATGCTTAAAAAAGCGGTTGTAATAATGGAGGAAAGATATGATGCTTTTGCTAGCGCTGAAGTAAGAAACATTGCTGACTATAATGCTAAAGTAGAAGAACACAATAACAATCTAAAAGAAGGCGAAGAGCCAATGAAGAAGATGCCATATATCGCAATCATCATTGATGAGTTAGCTGATTTAATGGTGGTAGCTAAAAAAGAAGTTGAGTCTTCTATTCAAAGACTTACACAATTATCTAGAGCTTGTGGTATGCATTTAATCGTCGCTACTCAACGTCCTAGTACTGATGTTATTACTGGTTTAATCAAATCAAATATTCCATCTCGTATTTCTTTTGCGGTATCAAGCTCTATTGACTCTCGTACAATTCTAGATCAAACTGGTGCTGAAAAATTACTTGGCTATGGTGATATGCTTTATTATCCTACTGGTGAGCCTGCTCCCATTAGAGTTCAGGGCTGTTTTGTTAAGGATGAAGAAATCAAAGCTATTACAGACTATGCTAAAAAACAAGCACAACCAGAATATGATGATACTTATTTTGAGATTCAAAGAAATTCTGAGGGATCTTCTGAAGGCTTTAGTTTTAATAGCGAAGGAAAACAAGAAAGAGATGCTTTATATGATGAAGTAGTAGAATTTGTTACTGATGTAGATAAGGCTTCTACTTCTTTACTTCAAAGAAGATTTGGCATTGGTTATAATCGTGCAGCTAGAATAATTGATCAATTAGAAGACAATGGTATCATTGGCCCTGCTAATGGTTCTAAGCCAAGAGAGGTTTATCATAAGAAGGAAGATAATCAAGAATGAATGAAAAAGTAGTTTTTAATGATAATTTGTGTTTAATGAAAACTAATAAGTATAAAACTATTCAATTATTTTTATACTATACAGGAAAGTATTCTATTAAAAAGAAAGTTGCTTTAAATATTTTAACAACTATCATAGGCGATTATTCAATTAAATATGATACCAAGGAAAAAATGGTTAAAGCTAAAGACTATTTATATGATGCTGATATTAACTGCAATATTAAATTAAGAGCTAATTTAATGACATTTACTGTTAAATATTCTTTTATAAACCCTAAGTTTTTAAGTGATGTTTCAATTTATGACTATTTAGACTTTTTTAAAGAGTGTTTAAATAATCCTTATTTTTCTGAAAAATTATTATGTGAGTTTAAAAGAAACTATAAAGATGCTATTTTAAGAAGCTTGGATAAGCCTTCTAAACTCGCAAGTAATCGTGTTAACCAAATAATCGCATGTAATGATTCGGCTTTTAAAATTTATGATTGTGATGATTCTGCCGTTATTGATGAAATAGATCTTGAATATATTAAACAAGTCTATAGCGAAGTGATTAATAGCTTTGATTTAAATATTTATTTGTGTGGCGACTATGATAATACTTTGCTGGAATATGTTGGTTCCTTTAAAAATGATAATTGTTTATATTTGAAAAATGAGCCAATTCATATCAGTGATTTAGGCGAAATTATCGAAAAAAAGAATGTATCGCAGTCAACTTTAAATGTAGTATATAAGACACCATATAATCGCAAACATAAGGACTTTTATGCATACATGCTTGGGAATGTGCTACTAGGGAATGTCCCAACATCTTTGCTTTTTGAAGAAGTAAGAGAGAAATTATCTCTTTGTTATTACATTGGTGTTACAGACTACAAGAATGAGGGGTTAGTTAAGATTGTTACTTCTATTAATGGTGAAAATAAAGATGAAGTAATTAAACAAATTGATATTCAAATTAAGCGATTAATTGATATGGATTATGATTTTGTTAAGATTGATCTTGCACGTGCATTATTAATTGATTCATTAAAGTCTACGCCAGATAATTTGGATTCTTATGTCGACTATCTTTTCTACAATAAACTAAATGGTGTTGAATGTTCCTTGAATGAATATATAGATAATATAAATAAAGTTACCGCAAAAGAAATAAGCGAAGTTTTTAAGAACTACAAACATGTTTTGACTTATATGTTAAAGGGGATTAAAGATGAATAAGATTTATGATGAATTTTTTGATGAAACATATTATAAAGAAAAATTAGAAAATGGTCTTGAAGTAATAATATTTCATAAACCTGATTTTTTAACTACCGCTTGTGCTTTTGGAACTAGTTATGGCGCATTAAATATTAAACAATTGTTTAAAGGCAAAGAATATAGTTTTAATCCTGGCATAGCTCATTTTCTTGAACATAAATTATTTGAATCAGAAGAAAAAGATATTTTTGCGACTTTTTCTAATATGGGTTGCAATGTTAATGCATTTACTTCATATGGTGAAACGGTTTATTATTTTACGACAACAAGCACAAATATTGAAGAACCATTAAATTTGTTACTGGATTTTGTATTAAGTCTTGATATTACCGATAAAACCGTCGAAAAAGAAAAAGGCATTATAATTCAAGAGCTTTCTATGTATATGCAAAATCCTGATTCTCGATTGCTTCAAGAAGCATATCGTTCGATGTATGAAAAATATCCCCTCAAATATGATATTGGTGGTGATGACAAGACGGTTACAGCCATCACAAAGGATGAGCTAGAACTATGCTATAAACTTAATTATCATCCTAGTAATATGGCAATGGTTATTGCAAGTCCTCTAGATCCTAATGAATTAATTAAAATTGTAAGAAAAAATCAAAAGAGTAAGCCATTTGTTTTAGAAGACATTCCTAAAACGATTATAGAAGAAGAAAAAGAAGAAGTCTTTAGAAAAGAATATTCTTTTAAAATGGATATCAATAAGCCTAAACATGTTTATGCTATTAAACTTAAACCTGATTTTAATAATAAACAAGATATGGTAAAAAAAGAATGGTGCCTAAATATTTATTTGAAAGCTTATTTTTCACCAATTAATCCTCAATATCAAAAATGGCTGGATGATAATATCATTAACAATTACTTTGGCTATGAGGTAGACTTTTCTGATAACTATGCATATGTTCTTTTTTATAGTGAAAGTAATCAAGATAATTTAAAGAAACTTGTCGATGAAACTTTGAAAGAAGACCTTTTCAATGAAGAAAAATTAACACAAATTAAGCGTCATTATATAGGCTCTTCCTTTGAAGATTTTGATGACATCGAGAATTTTGATCTTGGTTTTATCAGAGATTATCTAAATGGAACTGATTTTTTTGAAAATATTAAAACATTAATCAACATTTCTTCAAATGACGTTTTAAGCGTCTATAAAGGATTTAAATACGATAATTACGCACTTATCCACATTTATCCACAATTGTAAGGTCTTAAATTTGACCGATTTTTTCTTGCTTTTCTTGTTATATTGAATTTGCAAGTAACTAGAAAGGAGCAAGATGAACGAGTTCAAATTTTATGGCAAAGCCCTAGATGATCCGAAATTGGTTGAGTCAGATAAGGGCTACAAGTACTGTAATCTCATCATTAATGTTGAAAAAGACTTTAGAGGTGGCGATGGCAAGAGCTACAGTGATGATTTTAAAATTACTTGTTTTAAAGCGTTAGCTGAAGAAGTATGTGAGAAGATCAAAAAAGGAAAGGGGTTCATTATTAAAGGACGTCTTCAGCAGAACAACTACGAAAAGGATTCTGGCGAAATTATTTATAGGCCAGAACTTGTCGGCGAGAGAATTTACTATACCGAACAATCATAACTAATTAGTACAGGCTCTAATGCCTGTACTATCCCAATTATTGAAAACCTTAATTATTGTAGGCGTTAAATGTTCATGCTATAATCTAGACAAGGTTATTATGTATCATATTGATGATTTAAAGAAATTTGTTCGTTGTCCTATATTATATTTCTATAGTAGAGGAGTTGACAATTCTAATCATTATTTAAGAAGCGATGAATCAATAATTGAGTTGCTTGCTAAACATTTAAAAGTAGATGAATACTATCGAGGTTTACCAAATGACCCCAATAGTCGTTTTATAAAAGAAAAGGATTTATACCAATGGTTTGTTAAGACTAGATTTGAATACTGCAATTTAAGAATTAAAATCCCTTTGATGCATAAAAATAATGATGGGTATGATATTTATTTTTTGTACAATGGAACTTCTTTAAAAGAGTTGGACTTATTTTATTATCGAATTAATCTTGAAGTGTTAGCTAATTTAAATATCGAAGTAAAAAATGTTTATTTGGCTTATATCAATGGCGATTATGTTTATAAAGATCATCTAGATGTCGATGAACTATTTATTATTATTGACAGGTTAAATGGAAAAAAGCTTCTAGATATTTTTGAGGAAGAAGTATGTGACTTTAAATATATTATTAATCGCATAGAGTCTACTTCGATAGAATCTTATAAGCCCAAGAAAACTCGAGCTTGTCATAATAGAAATGTATGTGATTACTATTATGAATGTTTTAAAGAGGAAAAGGAGCTACCGGATGATTCTATTTTGACTCTTGTTTCAAGCCAAAATAAAGGAATCATGTATAAAAAAGGTATCAAACTCTTAAAGGATGCTGATTTAAATCTAGTGGAAGGTAATAGAGTCCAATATGCTCAAATAATGGCTAGTAGAAATAATGGCTTATATGTAAATAAATTCGCTTTAAAAGAGTGGATCAAAAAACTAGATGCTAGGCCTATTAGTTTCATTGATTTTGAGTGGGATACTTATCTTGTTCCTCAATACGAGAAAATGAAACCCTTGAACGTTCTTCCGTTTGAATTTGTTTTATATGTTTTAGATGAAAACGGAAATATGAATCATTATTCGTTTGTAGGAAAAGGAGACTGTAGAAAAGAATTCCTAGATGGACTTTTGAAATATATTCCTAAGAATGGTCCAATTGTTGCTTATAACGCATTCGGCGCCGAATGTTACCGTATTAAAGAATTAGCTAATTACTTTCCTGAATATAGTAAGGAATTGCATGAAATTAACAGTCGTTTCTGTGACTTAGCACAGCCGTTTCTAGAGGGCTTAATATACGATGTTAGGATGAAAGGAAATTTTTCACTTAAAAGTTTAGTGAATATGATTTCTAACTATAGTTATAAGGAACTTGAGATTAATGATGGAATGAAAGCTGTTTATAATTGGCGAGATATTGATAAGAACAAAGAAAATGTCGATGACAAAAAAGTATTAAATGATTTAATACAATACTGCAGTCTTGATGCTTATGGATTATATCTTGTTTATAACTGGCTTTTGAAAAATGTATAAGGCAAAGGAGGGCGTTTATGAAATTTGCTATATACGGTGAAAACATCACCATTACTGACGAAATGAGAGAACACATTGAACAAAGACTTTCATTTTTAACTAAATATTTTGCAGTTAGCGAAGACACTAGCGCTAGAGTAACTGTAAAATCTTACAATGATTCTTTAAAAATCGAGGTTACAATTCCTACTAAAATTGGAATTTGTCGTTCTGAGGTTGTTCACGATGATTTTAAAACAGGTGTTGATTTAGCTATTGATAAAATTGAAGATCAAATTAGAAAACAAAAATCTCGTTTATCTAGAAGACATAAAGAATCTTTAGCTGCTAATTTTTATGATGATAATAGTGGCGAAGCTGACGTACCAGTGAAGACTAAAACGATCTATGCTGAAGAAATGAGTCTTGATGAAGCGATTCTACAAATGGAAATGCTTTCTCATAGCTTCTTTATATATAAAGATAGTGATTCACAAAAGGTTGCTGTTGTATATAAGCGAAACGATGGGCAATATGGCCTGATAGAAATTAACTAATGGACTTTAGAAATAATAATACAAATAAAAAACTGATCAGTGGTCTTGCTTTAGCTTATGCAAATTCCAAAAAAGTACTAGCAGAAAGAAGTAATTACAATACTGTTTTAGGACGTGCAAAAATAAAAGATAGTGAGAGCATCGTAAACAAAATTGAATATGTCGCAAAAGAAAAATTAAGTGAAGATGACTATTACATTATTTATAACGAGGTGATATTAGGCAAGAAAGGGCCCTGGTATGAAGGGATTTCCAATTCTACTTATTACCGTCATAAAATAAATGCATATAGTAATTTCCTTAGTTGTTTGGCTAAATAAAATATTGTAAAATCTTAATTGCGTATAGGAGGATTTTACATGATTAAAGGTATTGCTGCTTCTGCAGGAATTGCGATTGGAAAAGTATATAAATTAGAGTCGCCAAAGATTGAAGTGGTTAACGAATTAAAGGGAACGGTTGATGAGGAGGTTGAACATTTTAACTCAGCTCTTACTAAAACTGTTGACGATATTAACAAAGTAAAGGAAAAAGCTACTGGCAATCTTTCTGAAGAGGAATTGGCTGTATTTGATGCCCATTTACTAATGATTCAAGATCCAGAGTATACTAATCAAATTATAGAAATGATCAAGGCAAACAATAGTGCTGCTTATTCTTGCCAAACTGTTTCTAAACAAATGGTTAGCATGTTTGAATCTATTGACGATCCTTATTTTAAAGAAAGAGCTGCTGATGTTAAGGATGTGTCTTATAGGCTTCTATGTAATATATTGGGTTTAATCATTCCTGATTTAACAACAATTTCTGAAAAAGTAATTATTGTTGCGGAGGATTTAACTCCATCTGATACGGCTAGCTTGAACAAAGAATTTACTTTAGGTTTCTGTACAAATGTCGGTGGCAGAACATCACATTCCGCTATCATGGCTAGATCTCTTGAAATTCCAGCTATTGTTGGTACAGGAAATATCATGTCTGAATGTAATTCTGGCGATATGTTGATTCTTGATGCAATTGAAGGAGTAGCGATTGTTAATCCAAGTGATGATGAAATTGCTTCTTATAAAACTAAACAACAAGAATTTTTAGAAGAAAAGAAATCCCTTGAGGTATTAATTAACGAGAAGAGCATTTCTACCGATGGACATCAAGTTGAGATTGCCGGCAATATTGGCGGTCCACAAGATGTTGATGCTGTTTTAAGAAATGGCGGTGAAGGCATTGGACTTTTTAGAACTGAATTTTTATATATGAATTCAGTTTCTGATTTCCCTACAGAAGAGGAACAATTTAATGCTTACAAAGCTGTTCTTGAATCGATGAATGGCAAAAAAGTAGTTGTTAGAACTCTAGATATAGGTGGAGATAAAAAACTTAACTACTTTAAATTCCCTGAAGAGATGAATCCATTCTTGGGATATCGTGCTATTAGATTCTGTCTTGACAGGCCTGATATCTTTAGAATTCAACTTCGTGCTTTAATTAGAGCTTCAGTATATGGAAGACTTTGCATTATGTTCCCAATGATTGCGACAGTCCAGGAATTTTTGGATGCAAAGGCAATATATAATGAAGAAAGACAAAAGCTTCTTGATGAAGGCGTTAAAATTGCCAACAAGATTGAAGTTGGTATGATGGTTGAAATTCCTGCTAGTGCTGTTCTAGCTGACGAATTTGCTAAACATGCTGATTTCTTCTCAATAGGAACAAATGATTTGATTCAATATTCAATGGCTGCAGATAGAATGAGTGAGAAGGTATCTTATTTATACCAACCACTTAATCCATCTATCTTGAGATTGATTAAGATGACTATTGATGGTGCTCATTCACAAGGCAAATGGGTAGGCATGTGTGGTGAAATGGCTGGTGATCAAAAAGCCGCTCCACTTCTTCTTGGCTTAGGCCTTGATGAATTCTCAATGTCAGCAACCTCTATTCTAAGAGCTAGAAAGATTATCAATGGTCTTTCTAAGAAAGAAATGGAAGATTTAGCTGCACAAGCATTAAAGTGCCAAACTGAAAAAGAAGTCAGATCTCTTGTAAGGAGTGCACTTAAGAAATAGTGTATAATAGGGATGTTATTCATCCCTATTTTTTTATGAAGAAAGTAATATTTATTTCTAGTGGTGGTGGTCATTTAGAGGAGCTTCTTGCTTTAAAGAAGCTTTTTAGAGATGTTGACTATACTTTGATTACAGAAAAGACCGCTTCTACTACATATTTAAAAGAAAAATATCAAAATGTTAGATATTTAGTATATGGTACGCAAGACCATTTACTTCCTTATTTATTTATTTTTCCGTTTAATATTCTTAAATCATTATATTTTTTTATGAAAATAAAACCCGATTTTGTGATTAGTACTGGAACACATACTGCCGTTCCGATGTGTAAAATAGCTCATATGTTCAAAAAGAAAGTTATTTGGATTGAAACAATGGCTAATATTACAACAGGCACTAAAGCTGGTAGGATGATTTATCCAATTGCTGATAAATTTATTGTTCAATGGCCTGAACTTTTAGAAGTTTATCCAAATGCTGAATATTGGGGGCCTATATTCTAATGATATTTGTTACCTTAGGCACTCAAGATAAGCCTTTTAAAAGATTGCTTGATTATCTTGAACACAGTAATATCGATGATGAAATTGTTGTTCAAAATGGTTTTACTGAATATAAATCAAACAAATTAAAGCTATTTAAATATCTTGATAAGGATAAATTTGATGAATATTTAAATAAAGCTGATTTTGTTATATGTCATGCAGGAGTAGGAACAATCGTCAATTGTTTAAAAGATGGCAAAAAGGTCTTAACGGTTCCACGTTTAGCTAAATATGGTGAACACCAAAATGATCATCAGTTGCAGATTGCGAATGCATATTATCAAAAAGGATACATTCTAGTGATGAATGATGGTGATGATTTTGATAAAAAAATAGAAGAATTAAAGCATTTTGAGCCAAAAACGTTTGTTTCTAACAATGAAATATTTGTCAACAAGTTAAAAAAATATATAATGTTGTAGGTGAGGTAAAAATTAATGGGAAGAGCACATGAAGTAAGAGCTGCAGCAATGGCTAAAACAGCTGCAATGAAATCAAAGGTATATTCAAGATACGGTAAGGAAATTTATATTGCCGCAAAGAACGGTGTTCCTGATCCTGAAATGAATTTAACTTTAAGAAGTAAGATTAAGGAAGCTAAGGCAAACCAAGTTCCTGCTGATGTAATTAAAAGAGCTATTGAAAAGGCAAAGGGTGGTTCAACTGAATCATATGATTCATTAAGATATGAAGGTATTGGACCTGGTGGCGCAACAATTATTATTGATTGTCTAACGGATAATTCGAATAGAACCGTTGCTGCTATGAATCAATGTTTCAACAAGTCACATTGCAAACTTGGAGTTAAGGGTTCTGTTTCATTCAACTATGATAACTTAGGTGTATTATCATTCAACTACACTGATGAAGATAAGATGCTTGAAACTCTTATTGAAGCTGATGTTGATGTTAACGATTTAGAAGTAGAAGATGGAGTTATGACTGTCTATACTGCACCAAGTGATTTGCATAAAGCACAAGAAGCTATTGATGCACTTATTCCAGATTGTGAATATTCAGTATGCGCTATTAAGATGCTTCCTCAAGAATATGTAACATTAACTGATGACCATGACAAGGAAATGTGGAACAGGTTATTAAGCCTTCTTGATGAAGTTGAAGATGTACAAGAAGTATTTCATAATGTAGAAGATTAGCTAATAGCTAATCTTTTTTTTAAAGGAGAAAATATGACAAGAGTAAAATATGAAGATATGGTAAAAGAATTCACACGTGTTTTAATTAAACATGGGTTTAACGAAAGCGATGCTAATGATGCGGCAACAATTTTTGCCCAAAATAGTTTAGCTGGGGTATATAGCCATGGACTAAATCGCTTTCCAAGAGTGATTAGTTATCTAGAAAAAGGAGAAATAGACCCAAATGCTAAAGCTGAATGTTTATGCAGCTTTGGTGCTATTGAAAAATGGGATGGACACCGTGGATTTGGCCCTTTAAACGCAAAAAAAGCAATGGATAAAGCTTGTAGCTTAGCCAAACAATTTGGCATTGGACTTGTTGCTCTTGGCAATAATAATCACTGGATGAGGGGCGGTACTTATGGACAGCTCGCTTGTGATAATGGTTGTATTGGCATTTGTTTTTCAAACACAGCTCCAAACATGCCTGCTTGGGGAGGATTGGATCCAAAGATTGGCAATAATCCACTTATTTTAGCTGTTCCTAGAGCTAATGGCCAACATGTTATTGTTGATTTAGCGCTAAGTCAATTTAGTTACGGAAAACTTGAAAGCTGTAGATTGAATAACGAACAATTAATCGTTCCTGGAGGATATGATAAGGATGGTAATTTAACTACTGATCCTGGCAGTATTGAAGAAAGTGGCAGAGTTCTTCCTATAGGTTATTGGAAGGGAAGCGGTCTATCTATTCTATTGGATCTAATTGGTACTGTGTTAACTGGAGCTAATGCTGTTCATGATATAGGAACTTTCGGCGATGAAATTGGTTTAACACAAATTATGATTGCAATCGATCCAAATAAATTTAATAACAATAATATCGAAGAAGCTATTAATGCTATCCTTGATGATGTAAAATCTAGCAAGCCTATTGATAAACCTGTTAGATGGCCAGGAGAAGGAAGTATTAAACAAACAGTAGATAATAAAGAAAATGGCATCCCAGTAGTTGATGAAATTTGGGAAAGTGTCTTAAAAATGTAAAAAACAGGTTAACACCTGTTTTTTAAATTAAAAAAAGCTGTATACACAGCTTAATTATTAACCAAGACTAGCAACTTCTTTAGCTAAACGAGCTTTTTGTCTAGCAACATAGTTTTTATGCTTTAAATGGCTAGTTACAGCTTTATCTAGAAGTGAATTTGCTTCATTGAAAGCTTTAACTGCAGTTTCTTTATCCTTAGCTTCAACAGCCTTTTCAACTTTCTTGATAGCAGTCTTTAATTGAGACTTAGCAGCTGAATTAATTAAATTCTTTTTTGCATTTGTTAGAGCTCTCTTCTTTTGTGACTTAATATTTGCCATAGTTCCTCCTTATCAATTCGCTATAGAATTATATCAAAGTCCTTTAGTAAATGCAATTTATGATATAATCTTTTTTATGAATGAAAGAATAGTTTTTATGGGAACTCCTAATTTCGCCGCAAACGTATTAGAGGGTTTAATACAAAATAAATATAACATTGTCGGAGTAGTCAGCCAAGCTGATAAAAAAGTGGGTAGAAAACAAGTTTTGACACCATCTCCGGTTAAAAAGATGGCACTTAAATATGATTTGCCTATTTTTACGCCTTTTTCTATTAAAGATGATTATCAAAATATCTTAGATTTAAATCCTGATTTGATTATCACTTGTGCTTATGGTCAATTTATTCCTAGTGTATTAATTGACTATCCGAAATATAAGGCGATAAATACACATGGCTCACTTCTTCCAAAATATAGAGGTGGTGCACCTATTCAATATTCAATTATTAATGGTGACAAGAAAACCGGCATTTCAATTATTTACATGACAAAGAAAATGGATGCTGGAGATATCTTGTATACTAGAGAAATTGATATTGATATAAATGATACAAATACCTCTTTGTTTGAAAAATTAAGCAATGTCGCAAGAGATTCTCTATTGGAATTCTTACCATCTTTTTTTAAAGGAGATTTTAAACGAATCCCTCAAAATGAAAGCGATGTTACTTTTGCCTATAATCTTACAAAACAAGATGAGTATATTAACTTTAATGATGATGTTTTAAAAGTATATAACCATATTAGAGGTTTGTTAGATAATCCTGGTGCTTATAGTGTTTTAAATGATAAAAAATATAAATTTATAAAAGTTGGTTTTGAATATAAGGACAATACAGATCCTTGCGTGTTTGTTGGCTTTGAAAACAATTATTTAAGAATAGATTGCTTAAATGGCTATATTAAAGTTTATGAAATTAGGCCAGAAGGAAAGAATACCATGGATGCCAAGAGTTTCTTTAATGGTGCTGGCAAGTCTTTAGTAAAAGAAAAGTTTAGAGAAAATTATGAATAAGAATATTAGAAATTTTTCCATTATTGCCCACATTGACCATGGCAAATCCACTTTAGCTGATAGAATATTGGAACTTACTAACACTCTTACAAAAAGAGAAATGGTAACAAGTCAAATTCTTGATTCTTTAGATCTTGAACAAGAACGTGGAATTACAATCAAACTAAATGTCGTTCAAATCAAGTATCACGCTAAAGATGGACAAGATTATATTTTTCATTTAATAGATACACCAGGGCATGTTGACTTCTCATATGAAGTATCTAGATCTCTTGCCGCATGTGATGGTGCTATTTTAGTAGTTGATGCATCACAGGGCATTGAGGCTCAAACATTGGCTAATACATATCTTGCTTTAGATAATGATTTGGAAATTCTTCCAGTTATTAATAAAATCGATTTGCCTAGCGCAGATATTGAAAGAACAAAAAAAGAAATTGAAGAAGTTATTGGACTTGATTGCAGTGATGTACCATGCATAAGCGCAAAAACTGGACTAAATGTTGAAGATGTACTAGAAGGCATAGTTAACAAACTTCCTTGTCCTAAAGGAGAAGTAAACAATCCTTTAAAGGCATTGGTCTTTGATTCTTATTACGATTCATATAGAGGCGTAGTGGTCTTCGTTTGTGTTAAAGAAGGCCAAATTAAGATAGGTGATCATATTAGATTACATCATTCTAATACTGAATATGAAGTTACTGAACTTGGTGTCAAAACTCCAAACGAAGTAAAAAGAGATACTTTAAGGGCTGGTGAAGTAGGATATTTATGTGCTTCAATTAAATCGATTCAAGATGTCTTTATTGGTGATACTATCACTTTGGTAGATAATCCATGTGCTGAACCACTTCCTGGATATCGTAAGATGAATCCGATGGTATATTGTGGCATGTATCCTACTGACAATAGTAAATACAATGATTTAAGAGATGCATTAGAGAAACTTCAATTAAATGATTCTTCTTTAACTTTTGAAGCAGAATCATCTAAAGCTTTAGGATTTGGTTTTAGACTAGGCTTTTTAGGCTTGTTGCATATGGAAGTTGTGCAAGAAAGGCTTGAAAGAGAATACAATCTTTCTCTTATTGCAACTGCTCCTTCGGTAATTTATAAAGTTACTTTAACTGATGGATCAATCGAATACATTGATAACCCTAGTATGATGCCTGACAACACAAGAATTGATTATATAGAGGAGCCTTACGTTAAGGCTAGTATCATGGTTCCAAGTGAAAGCATTGGTCCAGTTATGGAACTTTCTCAATCAAAGCGTGGTATTTATAAAGACATGATTTATATCGATGATAATCGTAATCAATTAGTATATGAAATGCCTTTATCCGAAATAATCTTTGAATATTTTGATAAGCTAAAGTCTGTTTCAAAAGGATACGCATCTCTTGATTACGAACTTATTGGATATCGTAAATCAGATTTATGCAAGATGGATATTCTTTTAAATGGCGAAATAGTGGATGCCTTAAGTATTATTGTACATAGGGAATTCGCTTATAAAAGAGGTCAAAAGCTTACTAGCAAGCTAAAAGAGCTTCTTCCTAAGCAACAATTCGAAATTCCCATTCAGGCTGCAATAGGCAATAAAATCATTGCTAGAACCAATATTAAATCTTTAAGAAAAGATGTCTTAGCTAAGTGCTATGGTGGTGATATTACAAGAAAGAAGAAATTATTAGAGAAGCAAAAAGAAGGTAAAAAGAGAATGAAGGCTGTAGGCAGTGTAGAAATACCGCAGGAAGCGTTCATGGCTGTTCTTTCTCTTGATGACGATGATTAAACATTTATATATTCATGTTCCATTTTGTAGTAATATATGTGGTTATTGTGATTTTGCTCATGTGATTATTAACAAGGGACTAGTCTCTAAATACTTATCTAGTTTAAAGGAAGATTTAAATAATCTTCCTTTTTCTAATTATGAAACGATATATATCGGTGGAGGAACCCCTAGTAGTCTTGAATACAATGATTTAAAGACGTTGCTAGAATTAATTAAACCATATGCCAGCTCTGTTATTGAATATACTGTTGAAGTAAATCCTGACAGTATTGATGAAAATAAAATTAAATTATTAAAAGAAAATGGTGTAAATAGGGTATCAATAGGCGTTCAATCAACAGATGATTATCTATTAAAAATAATGAATAGAAAGCATGATTTTGATACTGTAAAAAATGCAGTATCTTGTTTTAAAAATAATGGCATAAATAATATATCGGTTGACTTAATGTATTCTTTACCATTTCAAACAATGGATATTTTAAAGAAATCGATTAAAGATATTCTATCTTTAGATATTAAACATATTTCTATTTATTCATTAACTATAGAAGAAAATACAATATTCAAAAGAAAAGGCTACTCTAATTTAGACGAAGATGTTGAAGCTGATATGTATGAATATATAGAAAAAGAGTTAAATAGCAATAATTTTATTCATTATGAAATATCTAATTTTTCTAAAAATGGGTATGAGTCAAAACATAATCTAGGATATTGGGAATATGACGATTTTATTTCTTTAGGACCAGGAGCTGCTAGCAAAGTTAGCAATCATAGGTACACATATACCAAAAATGTAAGAGACTATTTAAATAATAAAACTTTGATCGAAGATATCTATTTAGATAATGATGATTTAGCTTTTGAAAATGTTATGATGTCTTTAAGAACTATTTTTGGCCTAGATTTAGAAAAGTTCTATAGTCGATATCATCTAGACTTTAAAGAAAGATATAAAAAAGCCATAGCCAAAAATAGCGATCATCTAATATTTAAAGATAATCATTGTATATGTAAGGATTTAGAAATACTAAACACAATACTTGTAGACTTTATGGATTGATTCTAAAAGAATAGCATTTATGTAGAAAGAAATTGAAAAAAATATTTTTAGATGTTATCATGTAAAAGCTTTATCCTGGGTTTTAACAATAAATTCTCCAGTTATTACGCGGAATAAAGAGATGAATTAAGGAGAAAAGAAAATGTTAACTAAAGAAGAAAAACAAGCCATTATTAAAGAATATGCTTTAAAAGATGGCGACACTGGTTCTGTTGAAGTTCAAGTTGCAGTATTAACTGAAGAAATCAACCGTCTTACTGAACACATGAAGAAAAATCCTAAGGATTTCCATTCAAATAGAGGTCTATTAATGATGGTAGGTAAGAGAAGAAACTTCTTAGAATATCTAAAGAGAACAGACGTTAATAGATATAGAGAACTAGTTAAGAAGTTAGGTATCAGAAAATAAGATAAAGGGTCGTAAGATCCTTTTCTTTTTGCATAATTTTATTTGAAGTCCTAGTGATAATTAATGTTAAAAGGTAGCGCGCATAAATTACTAAAATAATTAACACTAGATTTGAATACGCTTACCTATTTTTAGTGAAATTAATTTTCTTTTCTGAATTGTAAGTGAACTTTGTAAACATCTGTTTATTTTTATGTATAATAAATCAGTAAACGGATGTATATTTTATGTCACAGATATTAAAAGAAGAAACTAGAAATAAGATTTTGGAAGCTTCTAAAGAAGAATTCTTAGAAAAAGGGTATGAAAACGCCTCTTTAAGACGTATTGCGATAAAAGCTCATATGACAGTTGGCAATTTATATCGTTATTTTGAAAACAAAGAAGATATAAATAGAAAGATTGTTGAGCCTTGTCTTTTACAACTCGAAAGATTAATTAATAGTGAAACAAATAATCAATTGTCTTTTTTTCAAGATAATAAGAATTTTAATTTAGATAAAGAAAGCATGATAAAAGCTATTGATAATATCATGGATAAGGTGATTGATATTTATAGTGAATATAAAATAGAATTTCAAATATTGATGATGGATAGTGAAGTTAGCGAAAAATTAAAAGTTTGGTTCTCCAATTTAATTAAAAACTTAATCAAAAACAATTATCCTTTTCTTGGGCTTGAAAAAGAATTAAGTGCGATGTCTGAAACATATTCTGTTTCTGTTTTCTCTGGCTTTAAAGAATTATTAAGAAGTGACTTTGACAGCGAAAAGATGAAAATCCTTAGTAAGATTTATTTTAGATCTTATGTTTATATGCTTAATAGTGATGTTAAGGAAATGATAGAAAGTTTGTAGGTAATATGGCATTTATTAGTTTAGAAAACGTATCAAAGATATATAAAATGGGAGAAGTTGAAATAAGGGCATTAGACAATATTTCCTTTGATATTGATAAAGGAGAATTTGTAGTTGTCTTAGGCGCTTCAGGAGCTGGCAAGTCAACCATCTTAAATATACTAGGTGGCATGGATATTGCTACTTCGGGAAGCGTTATGGTTGATGGCAGTGATATCTCAAAAGCAGATGATAAACAATTAACTGATTATCGTCGTTTTGATATTGGCTTTGTCTTCCAATTTTATAATTTAGTTCAAAATCTTACTGCTAAAGAAAACGTTGAACTAGCTTTGCAAATCAGCAAGGATCCATTAGATGCTTTGGAAGTGCTTAAAATGGTAGGACTAGAAGATAGAATTAACAATTTCCCAAGTCAGCTTTCAGGTGGTGAACAACAGCGTGTTGCGATAGCTAGAGCAGTAGCGAAAAACCCAAAGTTGTTATTGTGTGATGAGCCAACTGGCGCTCTTGATTATGTTACTGGTAAACAAGTTTTAAAAGTCTTACAAGACTTGGCTTTTAAAGAAAATATGACTGTTATT
Organism: Paratractidigestivibacter sp.; assembly: GCA_963607765.1. GTDB lineage: Bacteria > Bacillota_I > Bacilli_A > Erysipelotrichales > Erysipelotrichaceae > Colivicinus. The sequence continues at coordinate 35,233 of CAVDDT010000025.1, forward strand.
ATTGTTACGCATAATGGAGCTTTAAAAGATATGGGTAACAAGATTATTAGGGTTAAATCTGGTCATATTGAGTCAGTAGAAATAAATAAAAATCCAATGGATATTGAGGATATAGAATATTAATGTTTAGAAAAGATACATTTAGAATGATTAAAAAAACATACAAGCGTTTTGTTTCGCTTGTTTTAATCGTTCTTATTGGCTCAGGCTTCATGATGGGACTAATGTCTACTTCAACAATCATGAGAAAGAGTATGGATGCATATAATGATGAATATAATTTACAAGATATTCAAATTTATTCAAACTATGGTTTTTGTCTAAAAGATATTGAAACAATCAAGGAAACAGAAGGTGTTAAAGATGTCTTTGCATCTAGATTTGTTGATGCTTACGCTAAAGTTGATGATGGCAAAGAAATTGTTGCTAGAGTTGAAGAACTAACGAGAAATGTTAATAAATATACAATCATTGAAGGAAGAAAACCCGAAAATAGTCATGAATGTTTAATGATTGTTTCTTCTTTAAATAAATCATCTTATAAAATAGGTGCCACTATTAAAGTATATTTAGACGATGATAATAGTATAAGTGATTCGCTTAGGAATGATGAATATACAATTGTTGGCTTTGCAAATTCACCAGCTTATACTTCTAAGATACTTGGAACGTCCACTTTGAACAATCAAGATTTAAATGCCTCGATATTAGTTTCTAATTATAATTTTATTGGTGATACCTATAAGACAATTTATTTAACCCTAGATGGTGCAATTGATGAAACATCTTATACAAGCAAATATGATAATGTTGTATCTACTTTAAAAGAAAATTTAGAGTCTACAGCTTTTAGCCAACAATCTTATTATCGTGACATAGTGGTTGAAAAGGCTACAAATGAGCTAAATGAAAATAAACAAAAGTTTGAAGAAGAAAAAGCTAGTGGTCAAAAACAATTAGATGAAGCAAAACAAACACTAGATGATTCTCATATCCAACTTGTCACTTATAAAACCGAGATATCTACTTTACAGACAGCCATTAATACCATAAATAGTACTATTAAGTCTTATCAAAATACTTTAAACAATAAGAAAAACGAACTTGGTATCACTGATGAGCAAATTCAAAACTATATCAGTGAAAATAATATCGATGCCTCAAAAATTTTAACTTATCTAGGTGGCAATTTAGATAATGTTATTAGTTCTAGCGATTCTGCTTATCAATTGGCTATCTTACAAAAAGTTGTCGATGAAGCTAATTCAACTTTAGCTACATATAAAAACAAGCTTAGTTCTTTAAAATATCAGGTTAGTAGTGGTGAAAAACAGTATGAAGAAGGACTCGAAGAATATAATGAGGCCGTCACTAAATTTAATGAAGAAATAGAAAAGGCTGAGGCTGAAATTAAAACAGCTGAACAAACAATAGCTGATCTTCCTAGTGCTACTTGGACGATACTTGATAGAAGTTCTCATTATAGTAGCTATATGTTTGAAGCAACTTGTAAACAAATGTCAGCTATCGGCTATTCTTTACCTCTTTTGTTTTATCTTGTTGCAGCACTAGTATGTATGACGACTATGACTAGATTAGTTGACGAACAAAGAGGTCAAATAGGTATTTTTAGAGCTTTGGGCTATTCCAAGAAACAAGTAATTGGAAAATATGTAACATACGCTTTTTTAGCTAGTGTAATTGGATCAATTTTTGGAATTATCTTAGGACAATTATTGTTCCCAACTGTTATTTATAATGCTTGGAAGCTTTTATATCTACTTCCAGATATGAAATTAAGTTATCCTATAGTGTATGTTTTAATATGCTTCCTTGCTTTTTCGTTGCTTATGATGCTTGTCACATATCTTGTTGTTAAAAAGGATTTAAACGAAGTTCCATCGAGTCTTATGAGACCTAAGGCTCCAAAAGTAAGCAAGCAAACATTTATTGAAAAGATTCCTTTTATTTGGGATAAACTTTCTTTTACATCTAAGATAACAGCACGTAATCTAATTAGATACAAATCAAGATTTTTTATGACAGTAATAGGCGTTGCTGGTTGCACTGGACTTTTGGTTATTGGCTTTGGCGTAAAAGATTCGGTAAGCGATATTGTTGAAATTCAATATGGAAATATCTTTAATTACGATTATGAAGTAAAACTCGAAAATGATTATCACATTGATTCTAATTTAGAAACATTAAGGGAAGATGAAAACAATCAAACAGTTATTCCTTTTATGTCTTATTCTAGTTCGGTATCTAAAGATGATGAAGAACTGGACACAATTAATATTGTCACTATTGATGCTGGGGATGCTTTAGAAATATTTAATCTTAGAAAAACGGACAAAAAGGCCATTTTAAATATCAAAAATAGTGGTGTTATTGTTTCGGAAAAGTATGCAAAAAATAACAACTTAAAGAAAGGCGATAAGATCACTATTGAATCTTTAAATGGTATTAAATGTGAGGTTGAAATAACAGAAATTTGTGAGATGTATTTCCAGCATTATTTATTTATCTCATCTGATTGTTATGAAAAGACGTTTAATGAATCCGTGCATAACACCAGCATTGCAGTAAAAACCGATGATTCAACTAGTTTGAGTAAAGATTGTGAAAAGCTAAAAGATTACTCTAGCACATCCGATTTTACGGCGATGATTGATCAATTTGAGACAATGATTAAATCGTTAGATTTTATCATTGGCGTAATTATTTTGGCGGCTGGTTCTTTAGCGTTTGTGGTTTTAATCAATTTAACTAATGTAAATGTATCAGAAAGAACTAGAGAAATAGCCACTTTAAAAGTATTGGGCTTTAGGCCGAAAGAAGTGGACTCTTATATCTTTAAGGAAATAATTATTTTAAGTGTTATTGGCGGACTAATTGGCTTGCCTCTGGGAACACTTGAACACCATTTTGTAATGAATGTAATTAATATGGACATGGTAATGTTTGGCATGAATATATCAATACTTTCTTATACTTGCTCGTTTGTAATTACTTTTGTTTTTACAATTATTGTCCTTATACTTACAAAAAAACCATTAAGAAAAATTGAGATGGTTGAGTCATTAAAATCCGTAGAATAATGTTAGAATAATCAAGCGAGGTGTTTATGGATTTAATTAATTATGTAGCAAAGTCTTTAAATATAAAAGACAAGCAAGTTAAAGCTACCTTAGATTTATTATCTGAGGGAGCGACTGTTCCTTTTATTGCTAGATATCGTAAAGAGGTTACGGGTAATTTGGATGAGGAACAAATTTTTGCGATTGAAAAAGAATATCAGTATCAACAAAATCTTGAAGAGAGAAAACAGGATGTTTTAAGAATAATCGAAACTCAAGGCAAACTTACTGATGAAATAAGAGAAAGTGTTTTGGCTTGTACAAAGTTAAAGGAAGTTGAAGATATTTATCGCCCTTATAAGCAAAAGAAAAAAACTAGAGCTTCTGAAGCTATTCGAAAAGGCCTTGAACCATTAGCTAATTTTATCTTAGGTTTTCCATATAAAGGAAGCTTAGATGATGAAGCTAAAAAATATTTGAATGATGAAGTTAAAACATTAGGGGATGCTTTACAAGGCGCTAAAGATATCATTGCAGAAAAAGTTAGCGATGATCCTAAATTCAGAGAAAAGATTACCGATTCTATTTCTAATTATGCTTATATTGTGTGCAAACTAAAAAAGGATGCAAAAGATGAAAAGGGCGTTTATAAGAAGTACTATGATTATTCTGAAAAATTAAAATATATCGAGGATCATAGAATAATGGCTATTAATAGAGCTGTTAAAGAAAAAGTAATCACTATTTCTTTTGATTATGATAGAGAATATTTATACAAATATTGTTATCGAGGGCTATCGAAAGATAGAGATTCTATTGTTAGCGATGTTGTTTTGGAGGCGGTTAAAGATGGCTTAGATAGATTGGCTTTGCCAAGTGTGGAAAATGAAGTTTGGTCTTCTTTGTTTGAAAGAGCATCTAACAAATCAATTGAAGTCTTTGCGGATAACTTGGAACACCTTCTATTACAATCTCCTGTTAAAGTAAATTGCATTATGGGCTTTGATCCAGCTTTTAGAACTGGATGTAAACTAGCGGTGCTTGATTCTACCGGAAAGCTTCTACATATTGATAAAATTTTTCCTCATGAGCCGGTTAAAAAAGTCAAAGAAGCTGAAACAATTATGCTTAAATTGATTAAGGAATATAATGTTAACCTAATTGCGATTGGCAATGGTACAGCTAGTAGGGAAAGTGAAAAATTTGTTTCTGATGTTGTTAAAAACAATAATTTAAATGTTAAGTATACTCTTGTATCAGAAGCTGGGGCGTCTGTGTATTCGGCTAGTGATAATGCCAGAAGCGAATTCCCTGATTTGCATGTAGAAGAACGTAGCGCTGTGTCTATCGCAAGAAGAGTACTAGATCCTCTATCAGAACTAATTAAAATTGATCCAAAATCTATTGGTGTAGGACAATATCAACATGATTTGCCTGAGAAACAATTAGATGAAAAGCTTGATTTTACTGTTTTAAAAACCGTTAATAGAGTAGGCGTTGATATTAATACCGCAAGTATTGAGCTTTTAACTCATGTTTCTGGTTTAAATAAAGCTAGTGCTAATGAGATTGTTAATTATCGAAATGAAAATGGTTCTTTTAAATCAAGAAGCGAGATTAAGAAAGTTAAAAAGATTGGTGCTAAAGCGTTTGAACAAGCGGCTGGTTTCTTAAGAATTAAAGATGGTAAAGAAGAACTAGATGTTACTAGCATTCACCCTGAAAGTTATAAGCTAGCTAAAGAAATATTGAAGAAACATTCTAATTTGAAATTGGGTTCGAGTGAACTAAAGGAACAATTGGAAAAAGAGGATGTAAAAGCCTTAGCTAATGAATTTGATTCAGATGTCTATACTGTTTCTGACATTATTTCTAACTTATCAGAGCCATTAAGAGATTATCGTGATGATTATGCTGGGCCAGTATTAAAATCTGATATCTTGGATATTAATAACCTAACTATTGGCGAAAAGCTACAGGGTGTAGTAAGAAATGTTGTTGACTTTGGCGCTTTTGTTGATATTGGGCTACATGATGATGGCTTAGTACACAAATCAAAGATTAGTAAACAAAGAAATATTAGCCCATACGATTATCTTGAAGTAGGTGATATTATCGATGTTTATGTCATTGAAATAGATAAAGAAAGAAATAGAGTATCGCTTAGTTTGTATTTGTGATTTACGCAAGGATTATCCTTGCGTTTTCTTTATATTTGATATTCATTTATGATAAAATCATGTAGTTGAAAGAAAGAGAGAAAAGATGAAAGAAGTTTTTACTTTAGATTTCTACGGTCGTAAGTTAACTGTTGAGACTGGTGAAATCGCTAAGCAGGCCGGGGGGTCTGTACTAGTCCGTTATGAGGATACTGTTGTTTTATCAACTGCTTGTGCAAGCAATGTTGCTAAGGATACTGATTTTTTTCCATTAACAGTATCATTTGAAGAAAAGTTATATTCAGTAGGTAAAATTCCTGGTGGTTTCTTAAGAAGAGAAGGAAGACCAAGTGAACACGCTACTTTAACTGCAAGATTAATCGATAGACCAATTAGACCACTATTTGCTGAAGGCTTTAGAAATGAAGTTCAAGTTGTTAATACTGTAATGTCAGTTGACAAGGATTGTTCAGCTGAAATGGCTGCATTATTCGGTGCTTCTCTTGCATTATGTATTTCAAATATTCCGTTTAATGGCCCAGTAGCTGGCGTTAAAGTTGGCTATGTTGATGGTGAATTTGTTGTTAACCCAACTGTTGAACAAATGAATAGATCATTAATTGATTTAACTGTTGCCGGTACAAAACAAGCATTGGATATGGTTGAAGCTGGTGCTAAAGAAGTTAGCGAAGATTTAATGCTTGATGCTTTAATGTTTGGACATGAAAAAGTAAAAGAATTATGTGCTTTCCAAGAAGAAATCATTGCTAAAGTTGGCAAGGAAAAGATGGAAGTTGTTCTTTATGAAATTGATCCTAGAATTAAAGAATACGTTAATGCTAATGGTAAAGAAAGACTTGAAAAAGCCGTTTCTATTCATGACAAACTAGAATCATATAATGCTCAAGAATCTATCACTAAAGAGATGCAAGAACATTTTGCTTATGATGCATCATTAAGTGAAAAGGAAATTGATAAGCTAGTTAAACAAACTAATGAATATTGCACAGAAATTATTGCTAATGAAGTTAGAAGATTAATTTCAGTGGAAAAGATTAGACCTGATGGTAGAGCTCTTGACGAAATTAGACCTTTAAATTCTCAAGTTGATTTACTTCCTAGAGTTCATGGTTCTGCTATGTTTACTCGTGGACAAACTCAAGTTATGTCTATTACTACTTTGGGTCCTTTGGGTGATAATCAAATCATTGATGATTTAACCGAAGTAGAAGAAAAGAGATTTATGCATCAATATAACTTCCCACCTTATTCAGTTGGCGAAGTTGGTAGAATGGGTAATCCTGGTAGAAGAGAAATTGGACATGGTGCACTTGGTGAAAGAGCACTTAAGCAAGTTATTCCTTCTGAAGAAGAATTCCCATATGCAATTAGAACTGTTGCTGAAGTAGTAGAATCAAATGGTTCAAGTTCTCAAGCATCAATTTGTGCTGGCACTATGTCTTTAATGGCTGCTGGTGTTCCAATCAAAGCTCCTGTAGCTGGTGTTGCTATGGGCTTAATTGAAGTTGGTGATTCTTATTCAATCTTAACTGATATTCAAGGCATGGAAGACCACTATGGTGATATGGACTTTAAGGTAGCTGGTACTAAAGATGGTATCACTGCTCTTCAAATGGATATCAAGTGCACCGGTATTAGTAGAGAAATTTTCAAGGAAGCTTTAGCTCAAGCTAAGAAGGGCAGACTTGAAATTCTAGATAACATGATGGCTTGTATCTCAGAACCTAGAAAAGATGTTTCTAAGTACGCTCCTAAGATGGATACATTCAATATTCCTGTGGATAAGATTAAAGATGTTATCGGTAAGGGCGGCGATCAAATCAATAAGATTATCGAAGAATGTGACAATATTAAGATTGATATTAATGATGATGGTAAGGTAATTCTATACCATATGGATAGAGAAACAATCAACAAGGCAAAGGCTATCATCCAAGACATTGCTAGAGTAGCCCAAGTTGGTGATATCTATGATGCTACTGTTGTAAGACTTGAAAAATTTGGTGCCTTTGTAGAATTATTCAAGGGCCAAGATGCATTGCTTCATGTATCTAAGATTTCTCATGAAAGAGTTAATAAGCCAGAAGATGTATTAAAGATTGGCGACAAGATTAAAGTCAAAGTAATGGAAATTGATGAAAAAGGCAGAGTCAATGTAAGTGCTAAGGAATTATTACCTAAGCCTGAAAAAACTGAATCTGTTGAAAAAGTTGAAGATGCTCCTAAGGAAGAAGAACACAAGGGAGAAAGAAGATTCTTCGGCAAGAAAATCGGTTAACTAAAATGGAATGCAATGCATTCCATTTTTT
>CAVDDT010000026.1:0-27049 GCA_963607765.1 Paratractidigestivibacter sp.
CCATGAAGATGATTCTGATGAAGAAGCACAAAACGCTTAATAATCATTAAATTAAGATCTTAGCTTAGGCTAAGGTCTTTTTTTATGTTTTTGGTTTTTGTAGAATAAAAATATGAGAAAAACGACTTTTTTAAAAATAATACTATGTCTTAGCGTTATTACGTTACTTTTTGGATGTGGTGATGAAAAAGTCGAAAATAAAGAGAGTAAAAGCTATTCTTTTGATGAAATACTTTGGACTAGTGAAGGCGATTTAACAAAGAGTGATAATAAAGTAATGATTGACTATAGTCATACTGATCAAGGCTATATTATGGCTAAATCTTTAACTAATGATCATAATCGATTAAAGGTAATGCTTGTTAAAGATGATAGTAAATACACCTACGATATAAATAAAGATTATGAATATGAAGTTTATCCCTTAAATATGGGAGATGGTACTTATACTATTAAGGCTTATGAGAATGTTGAAAGCGACCAATATGCCTTATTATTTAGCTTTGATGTAGATGTTACATTAGAAAATGAATATATTCCCTTTCTTTATCCTAATCAAGTAGTTGACTATAATAGTTCAACATTATGCTTAGAAAAATCGTTTGAACTTGTTAAAGATGATAAAACTGATTTAGATAGGGTTCAACATATCTACCAATGGGTATTAGATAATGTTGAATATGACTGGGATAAGGTAGAAGAAGTTCAAGGCAAATATGTTTTACCAGTACTCGATGATATCTACAATACCGGCAAGGGAATATGCTTTGACTATGCAGCCATTATGGCCGCAATGTTGCGTGTTCAACACATTCCAACTAAAGTGGTTACTGGAATGGTATCCGAAGGATATCATGCCTGGATAGAAGTATATATTGAAAATATGGGCTGGATTAAGCCACATGTTTATTTCAATTCAGGAGAGTGGACAACGATGGATCCAACATATGACGCGATGGATCAACCATATGATGGAGACTATTCGATTAAATATACATATTAGGGGGAATATTATGAAAAAGATTAATGAACTTGAAAAAGCCCAATTTCTAGACCAACTAGAAATGATAGTAGATGGTGGAATTGATTTATCAGAAGGCATTGAAGCTATAGCCCAACAAATTGACGATAAAGAGTATAGTGAAGCTTTATTAAACGCAAGTAAAGAGATAAGTGAAGGAGCTTCACTATCTATGGCACTAAGCAATAGCGGATATTATGACACTTATCTTATTAATATGCTTAGTGTAGGAGAGAGAAGTGGATATCTTGACTCTGTTATAAAAGAACTAGCTAAGTATTATTACAGGATGCATGAGACAAAGACTAAGATAAAGGATGCACTTACTTATCCTAGTATTTTAGTTATGATGATGCTTGTAGTTATAGTTGTACTTATAAGTAAAGTATTGCCTTTATTTAGAAATATCCTTACTAGTATGGGCATTGATATCTCTAGTAGTGTTTTAATCTTACTTGAAATAGGTAAGAATCTAGCTATTATTGCCTTAGTAGTACTTGTTATTATCTTTGTTTTAGCGATGTATATTTTGTTTACTTTAAGAGGAAAAGAAAATAGCTATATTAAGTTATTAGAGAGGTTATTTATCACTAAGAAACTAGCTTATGATTTATCTATTGTACAGTTTGCCTACGCACTATCTTTGTTAATAAATAGTGGAATTCCTCAAGAAAACGCATTAGAAATGTGTATTGATTTATGTGAAAATAGTGAGCTTAAGAGTAAGATTAAATCTTTAAGTGATAGAGTAAACAATGGTGAATCGATTAGTGATTGTTTAATTGATAGTAAGATTTTTAAAGAAGTATACAATAGACTTCTTGTGGTAGGCATTAAATCAGGACATTTTGTTGATACCATCAATGAAGTAGCTCTTTCTTATGAAAAGGACATTGATCAAATGATTAATAAACTACTTGATGTGATTGAACCAAGCTTAGTTATCCTTTTATCTTTGATAGTGGGAATTATCTTATTGTCAGTTATGCTTCCTTTATTGAGTGTTATGGTAAGTCTATGAAAAAGGGACAAGTTGTTATCTTTATTTTAAGTATATTAATCATTGGAATTATTTTTGTCGGTATAAATAACAGCGTTAATTCTTATGATGATAATAAGCTTGAGATGATTGAAAATAATATTCGTAAAGCTTTAATTACTTGTTATAGTTCTGAGGGATTTTATCCTAGTGATATTAACTATTTAAAAGAGAACTATAGTCTAGTAATAGATGATAGCGTTAATGTTTTCTATCAGGCCGTTGGAAGCAATATTTTTCCTGATTTTATGGTTTCATATAAGGAGAAAAAGTCATGAAAAGATCTCTTGTGGAAGTTGGATTCTCATTAATTCTTTTCCTTATGTTTGTCTTGGGTTCTTTCTTTTTACTATACTATGGTGGTAATGCTTACAAAAATGGTATTGAAAAGGAAGAAATAAGAGAAAAAGACGAGCTTCCTTATGCTTATATCGCTACTAAATTTAGACAAGCTAAAAGTGTTTCACTTGATAATGTTGATGGAAATAATGTCTTAGTGTTTAAAGAAGATAATTATCAAACAATTGTTTACTATAAAGATGGTGGATTATATGAGCTTCTTATTACTAATGATAATGGCGCTGATTTAAATGGTGGCACTAAGATAGTGAATGTTGATAATTTTGAAGTTAGTTATGTTGATGGCTACTATGAAATAAAACTAAATGATACTAGTTTTAAGGTGGGTAAATAGTATGAAAAGAAGTCATTCATTTAATTTTTTATTGGAACTTATTATTGTGATAATCTTTTTCATGCTTAGTTCAATTGTCTTTGTGGGACTTTTTTCAAACAGTTATAAGATGAATAAGAAGGCTAGTGTGGTAGCTGATATTAGTATGAATATTGAAAGTATGGCTACTGAATTTAAACATACAGGTGAGGTAAAAGAATACAATGGTGATGATTATTCTATTGAAGTAGATATTGATGGAGATAAATGCCATTTAAGTGGTTATGATAGTGATCATAATTTAATTGAAGAAGTAGATGTTATCTATTTGGGAGTAGACTATGGAAAAGAAGAATAGTATTTCAATGGGCATTGGTTTGTCTACTTTAATGATGATTTTTACAGTACTTTGTTTAACTATCTTTGGCACCCTTTCTTTTATGCAAGGAAAGCGTAATTTAAGCGCTAGTGAAAGAATCGCATCTAATAGTAAGGAATATTTGGATGCCGATTATAGTGCTAGCTTAATTTATGAGGATATTAAAGAACATAAAGGTGATACAGAATACCTAGATAGCATTGGTGTTAGTTTTGAAAATGACTTGTATAAGTATAATGTTACAATTAATAGTAATAAAAGGCTAGAAGTAGAACTTGATAGTGACTTAAACATTGTTAAGTGGTGTGAAGTTAGTGAATCAAATGGTTCTTATGATTATGAGGGCTTTGTCAATTAGGAGTTATTATGGTGGATGTTAAGGATATTTTACAAAGGGCAGTAGATGAGAATGCAAGTGACATCTTTATTGTTGCTGGGACTAAATTAGCTTTTAAGAAGGATGGTGTTATTCACCAAGTTGGTGAAGAAATTTTAATGCCTGATGATACTCGTAGAATAATAGAAGAAATCTATAATATGAGCAGTGGTGTTAAAAAAACTATTGATATGCTAGATGAGATAGGTGAAGATGACTTTTCTTTCTCACTTAGAAATGTTGGCCGATTTAGAGTAAATGCTTACTATCAAAGAAATTCTTTGGCAGCTGTGCTTAGAGTGGTGCGTTTTGATTTGCCTGACCCACAAGAGTATCACATCCTTCCTAGCATTCTTGATTTAGCTAAGCTAAAAAAGGGACTAGTTTTAGTTACAGGCAGTGCTGGAAGTGGCAAGTCTACTACTTTGGCTTGTATTATTGATGAAATAAATAAGAACTATAACGATCATATTATTACAATTGAAGATCCAATTGAATATCTTCATTCTCATAAGAAGTCGATTGTTTCTCAAAGAGAAATAGGACATGATACAAAGGACTATTTAATTGCTTTACGTGCCGCCTTAAGAGAGGCACCAAATGTTATTTTAGTTGGCGAAATGAGAGATTTAGAAACTGTTTCTGTAGCCTTGAGTGCAGCTGAGACAGGACACTTAGTTTTATCTACTTTACATACCCTAGGCGCAGGTGAGACTATCACTAGAATTATTGATATGTTTCCTGCCAACCAGCAACAACAAGTTCGTGTACAGCTTACAATGGTTTTGCAGGCTGTTGTTTCTCAACAATTAATAAGAGGCAATGATGAGAAGATGTATCCAGCTTTTGAAGTAATGAAGAATTGTCCGGCTATCAGTACACAAATTAGAGATAATAAGCTTCATTTGCTTGATAATACTATCTCTCAAAATAGAGATGCTGGCATGATTACTATGGATGATAGTTTAATCGAATTGTATAAGAAGGGCATTATTGATAAAGAGTCGGTTTTGCAATTTGCGAACAATAAAGATTTAATTAGTAAAAAGATGATATAATATCCCGAATGAATTACAGGTATAACTTTCATTTGCTTGGCGTATTCAGGGTAGATGTTGATGGTACGACGATTAATTTGAAAGAACAGTTAGGAAATCAATTATCTAGCTTGCTAGGATTTTTGTTGTGTAATCATAAACAAATATTGTCTAAGGAAAAGATAATTGATACTTTCTGGATTGATTCAGATAATCCAAGCAATGCCTTAAAGTATGCGATATTTAGATTACGTAATACTTTAAAAAAGATTTCTTATTTTGAAGATGTTGATTTAGTTTCAACTGTAAATAATGGCTATCAATTTAATAATGATATTGATTTTTCACTTGATGTGGAAGAATATGAAGAGCTGATTTTTAAGGCTAAGAAAAATAATGATTTCTTTGCCTATAAAAAGGCTATTGGCATGTATGAAGGCAAGTTTCTTGATGGAGTAGAAGCTGATTGGATTGATACGGATCGTAGCTATTTTCATTCTACTTTTTTGACTGCTTGTAATAGCTTAGCTATTCATTATATTGATACTAGTAGGCCAAAGGAAGCTATTTTGATTTGTGAAAAAGGTCTTGTAGAAGATGAATTTGATGAACAATTAATTTTCTCTTATTTAAAGGCTCTTGTTTTAGATAAACAATATAATAAGGCAATGTCTTATTATCAAAGTGCTAATAAGAAATATAAGGATAAACTTGGCTTTTCTTTAGAGTCTAGTGGTGGCAAGGACTTTAAGGCTATTTTAGCTGGTGGTGGTCAAACTAGCGATAGTGAACAAAAATATAATTCTGATTTTGAGGGTGGTGATACATCACCTATGATTGTTGACCCAAGCATTTTTAATGCGATTTGCGTCTATGAGATGAATAATTCCAAGCGAAGCCAAACTTATAGTTATGTTTTAACCTTGACCATTAATGTTTCTAAAAGGAATTATAAGCAAGTAATGGAACGCCTTCTTAGTTCTTTTGAGGCTAGTTTTAGAAGAGGCGATGTTATTTCGGTAAATAGTGAAAATACGATGAACTTATTGTTTAGGTTTAAGAGTGTAGAGGATGTTAAGGCTATTGAAAAAAGAGCTCTGTCTTGTTTCACTAAGGAATTTAATAGTTTAGGCTCTCTTTCTTTTTTGTGGAAAAAACTTTAGATAATAGATATAATTATCTAGATTTTTATAAAAGGAGTTTTTTTATGGGAAGAAAAGATGCAACACAGGTAGTTTTTGACGAACCATATCATTCTATAGCTACATATATTATGCCAAGAAGGAGTGAGGCAGAAGTATGTATGTGGGAAGAGTTTGATGTGACTGATTTACTTGCGTTTATTAAAAAATACAACGAAGAAAATGGCACTAATTTAAAGTTTTTCCATTGTTTCTGTTATGCTTTTGGCAAGACTATTTATCATAGACCACAAATGAATTATTTCATTAAAGGCAAGAAGTATTGGAAGAGAAATGACATTTCTTTGGCTTTTGTTTGCAAACAACAATTTGCGGATGATGCAGAAGAAAAGCTGATGTTTATGAAAATAAAGCCTGAGTGGACCATTAAGGATGTTTCAAGTCAAATCTTGGGTGATACTAAAAAGGCTAGAGAAACAAATAGTAATGATTTAGATAAGCTTATGCATGTTGTGGGCAAACTTCCTAGATTCCTTCTTAATTTAATTATTTGGATAACTCAAGCTATGGACTTCTATGGTTGTATGCCTGAGTCTTTAAGTAAAGGCGATCCAAACTATTCTACGGCCATTATTTCTAACTTAGGTTCTATTAAGGCTAGTGCTCCATATCATCATTTAAGTAACTATGGAACATGTTCACTTATGAGTTGTATTGGCACTATTGAAGAGGTAGATGGCAGACAAAAAGTTAGAGTTTCTTTTACAGTTGATGAAAGAATTGCGGATGGTTTCTATTTTGTAAAGTCTTTAAGATATGTAAACTATTGTTTAACTCATCCAGAGACGTTACTTGATAAGGTATCTGATAATTTTCCAGAGGGCATCATTAAATAATGGTTTATATTCTTCCAACTATTACTCTTATTAGTTTTATAGTATCGGTAGTATTAGCATTAAAAAATATTAAGGATAAGTTAATTTCTCTTTATATTTTTACACTAACAACAGGATTAGTGTTTTCAATTGTTGAAGCCTATGTGATGTTTAAGTTCAACGTTTCTTTAAGTGGAACTAATCTAATCTTGTTTATAGTAATGATTATTCTTGATAGTTTAAATTGTCTTTTAAAGGCAAAAAGCTTTATTAAATCATTTAAGAACAACACAACATCTAAGTCTTTTCTTGTATATGATCAATTGTGCATATTCTCAATGATTTTATTAATTATAGTTATTAGATAGAGGTGCAAACCTCTTTTCTTTTTATTTACTTAATTTAATAAAAGTATCTAATTTAAGTTCTCTTTTAAGCTCTTCTTCACTAGGCAAATATAATTGATACTTAGAAGCGAATATTTGATTATTGCCTTCAGGCAGGGTATATTTAACTAAAGTATCGCTTTTATCGGCACACAATAGAATACCAATTGGTGGATTATCATTTTCGTTCATTAATTCTCTTGTATAGTAATTGACATACATTTGCATCTGTCCAATATCTTGATGGGTTAAATCATCAGTTTTTAAATCTATTAATACAAAACATTTGAGGATGTAGTTATAGAAAACTAAATCGATATAAAAATGTCTATCATCTATCATGAAATGTTTTTGCCTAGCTACAAATGAAAATCCTCGTCCTAGTTCTAATAAGAACTTTTGAAGATGATTTATTAAAGCTTCTTCTAAAGTTGATTCGTAAAAATGTTCATTTTTAGGTAAATCTAAAAATTCTAGTACATAAGGATCTTTGATGATGGATTCATATTTTGGATTTTGGACTGTTTCAATCTCTTTTGAAACCGATTCTTTATCCTTGCTTGCCAAAATTCTTTGATAGTACATTGTGTTAATTTGCCTTTGAAGCTGCCTAACACTCCATGATGCCTTGGCACATTCGCCTGCGTAGAATTCTCTAGCTTTTTGGTCTTTAACACGTATCAATAGGCGATAATGTGACCAGCTTAATTCATGACACAGTGTGTCATGAATCGGAAAAGATAAATAAAAGTGTTTCATATTACTTAAATTTGAAGTATCAAAGCCTTTTCCAAATTCAGCTGTAAGCTTTTCTGATATTTCTTTTAAAACTTGTTTTCCATATTCAGCACGATCATTTTCACCACATATTTCATAAATTTTCTTTCCAATATTCCAATAGGCTATTACCATAGCTGAATTAACAGCTTTATATACTTGCTGTTTTGCGTTTATGATGTAGTCTTTTATTTCTACATAAGTTTTTTCTACAATTTGTGTTTCAACTTCTTTCATCTTTGTTTTCTCCTACTTCCTTATTGCAAGAAAAAACAAAAATTCCTACACTAATTAAAAAATCTGTTTATTCAACAGATTTAACCAAATTTCTATTTTACTTACCTTCTTTTAGAATCACTACATTTCCAGGGCCCGTTTCGGCATCACATCTTTCTAGAAAAGCTTCAATTTCTTTAAGCTCTTCTTTTGTATAAACATGAGTTTTTTGGTATTCTTCAGCTTTATCAAGTTGCTCATTAGCATATTTAATAAATTCTTCGGTTGTCATTTCACCACCTCCACAAATGTTCTATTTCTATCTCTTGATAATATTTTATATTTTGCGTTTTTATCAATCAATAGTTCATCTTGTTTCTTATATCTGCTTACCGAATTTAAAAATGCACATCTAGTTTTAGCTTTTACATTTATTATGATTGAGTATTTTCCCTTAAAAGTTTTAGAGACATCTATAGTGGTACTAGTAAAAGATAAGACTTTTGTGCATTTGCTTATAGGCACATTATAAAATTCATCGATATTTGCCCCTCTATAACAAACCAAGTCTTCTTTAAGTTTAAATTTCTTAATGCCACTAGATATTAGTTTTGAATATCTTTCTAATTGTTTCTTTGTTTTGTCATTAGTTCTTAAATAATCATTTAATTTGAAATAAAATTTTTCATCATAAGGTGATTCATTTCCCTCAATACTATTTCTAGTGTACTTTCTAATCGCATGTAACTCTGCTTTGGTTAATTTCTTTTTCCAAGATTCACTTTCCTTTATCAAATATTCATATACTTCATTAAAGTCTTTCATTTTTCCTCCTACTTCCTTATTGCAAGAAAAAACAAAAATTCCTACATGAATTTCTAAAACGCTTTATTTATAGGAAGGGGTGCTAAAGTGATGCTAAAGTTTAGCAGTCTTGTTGACTGAGTGCTATTTATTATTATAATAGAAAGTGTTAGGAGGAAAATAAATATGATTAAACCTTTATATAACAATGTTTTACTTAAAAAAGTTGAGGCTGCTAAGGAAACAAAAAGCGGCATTATTATTTCTCAAAAAGAAGAGGATGAAGAATATGCAGAGGTTGTTGCAGTTAGTGATGTGAAAGAAGTTAAAGTTAATGACCATGTATATGAGATGCCTTTGAAAGTTGGAGATAAAGTTATGTACAAGAAATATTCTGGTACAGATGTTAAAGATGGCGATGAAAAGTACATCTTAATTAAGGCTGAAGATATTTTGGCTATTGTTGAATAGGAGGATTATTTTATGGCAAAAGAAGTTAAATATTCAAAGGATGCTAGAGATAGCGTTTTAAAGGGTGTAGATGTATTAGCTAATGCGGTTAAGGTAACACTTGGCCCAAAGGGCAGAAATGTTGTCTTAGATAAGGGATATGGTTCACCTGTTATTGTAAATGATGGTGTATCTATCGCAAAGGAAATCGAACTTGAAGATACTTTCGCTAATATGGGCGCAAAGCTAATCTATGAGGTAGCTAACAATACAAATGATACTGCTGGTGATGGTACTACTACTGCTACAGTATTAGCTCAATCTATTGTTCACAAAGGTCTTGAGGCTGTTGAAAAGGGTGCTAATCCAGTATTCTTAAAAGACGGTATTGATATGGCTAGTAAGAAGGTTTCTGAAGTACTTCTTTCTAAGTCTAAGAAAGTAGAATCTGCTAGTGATATTGCTAGTGTTGCTTCTATTTCATCTGGTTCTAAGGAAATTGGCCAAATCATTTCTGATGCTATGGAAAAAGTTGGCAAGAATGGTGTTATCAATGTTGATGAATCAAAGGGCTTCGATACTTCTCTTGAAGTAACAGAAGGCTTAAAGTATGATAAGGGATTTATTTCTCCTTATATGGTAAGTGATAGAGAAAAGAACTGTGTTGAGATGGAAAACCCACTTATCATGGTTACTGATCAAAAGATTTCAACTATTCAAGATATCTTAGGCATTCTTGAACAAATTGTTCAACAAAACAAGCCATTATTGATTATTGCTGAAGATATTGAAAATGAAGTAATTTCTACTTTGATTGTTAATAAGTTAAGAGGTACTTTCAATGTTGTTGCTACTAAGGCTCCAGGATTTGGCGATAACCAAAAGGATCAATTAAGTGATATTGCTACTTTAACTGGTGCTACTGTTATTTCTAAAGACTTAGGCATGCAACTTAAGGATATGAGTATGAATGACCTTGGTACTTGTAAGAAAGTTATCGTTGAAAAGGATGCTACTACTTTAATTGAAGGTGCTGGCAGTAAGGAGGCTTTCAAGGCTAGAATTAGTGAACTTGAAGCTTTAGTTGAAAAGACTACAAGTGATTATGATAAGAAGAGACTTCATGAAAGAATTGCTAAGTTGTCTAATGGTGTAGCTGTTATTAAAGTAGGTGCTACAACAGAAGCTGAAATGAAGGATAAAAAGCTTAGAATTGAAGATGCTTTAAATGCTACTAGAGCTGCTGTTGAAGAAGGCATTATCATTGGTGGTGGTGCTTGTCTTGCAGATGTTTCTAAGGAACTTAGAAGTGAACTTACAAGTGATGTTGTTGATGTTCAAAAGGGTATTAATATCGTTCTTGATTCAATGACTGCTCCACTTTACCAAATTGCTGAAAACGCTGGTTATGATGGAAATGAAATTGTTAAGAAACAATTAGCTCAATCTGGCAATGTAGGCTTTGACGCAAAGAATGGCGAATGGGTTGATATGTTTGAAAAAGGCATCGTTGATCCATGTAAGGTTACAAGAAGTGCATTATTAAATGCTGCTAGTGTATCTGGATTATTAATTACTACTGAAGCTGCTGTTGGAACAATTAAAGAGAAAGAAGCTCCTGCTGCTCCAGCTGGTGGCATGTATTAATGTAAACTTTTACAAATAATGAAAAACTTTCACACAGTTTTCACAATTACCATGTATAGTAAATACTGTTAAAAGTTTTTCATTTATCCTAGTTATATTAAAAAACGAGCAATTGCTCGTTTTTTAATATATAATTTATAAGTCCCCCAATAGTCTAATGGATAGAACAAACCCCTCCTAAGGGTTAGATACAAGTTCGATTCTTGTTTGGGGGGCCATTTTAGAGCTAATGCTCTTTTTTTATTGTGTGCTAGAATATTAAATGAGGTCGTGTTATGAAAAAGAAAAACATTTTAATTTGTGGTATAAGAGATTTCGATAAACACAACACTAGTCGTTATTTCTTTAGTAAAGATAACAATGAAATTAAATTTTCAGAAGGTTTGGTATCTGGCGTTGGCGAAGCTAAAAAGATATTGTCTTCTGTTGCTATAGATGAAATTATTGCAATAGGCTCTAGTAAGCAATGCAAGGATGCTAGGCATGAAAAGATTTCAATAAGTGATGGTTCAGAGTTTTTTGTAGCTAATGTAGATGAACTATCGGAATTTGATTATTTTAGATATCGTTTATCTCAATTTGTAAGAAATGTTGATATTGAACAAGCTGATTTCTTTAATAGCATTAAAGAAGAAAAAAGAAATGAGCTTATTTCAAAGATTAAATTAGTTGTTGGTGAAGATTTATCTAGCGTTTTAGTAAGTGTTGTTTCAGTTGAGGGTGTTAGGAATAATTTAACCAAATTATTTATGACTTTTGATGGCGATGAAATAGAATGGTGCATGCACTATCTTTATTCTTGTTTAGCCGATGAATATAAGATGAAACCTCTTCAACAAAATATTGATATTCCTATTTCATTTATTCCTATTTCTGCTTCAAATGATTTTGAAGAAGTTACTCAATTTCATAAACTTCTTTCTGAATTGTTGTATGTAGATGATACTGAATCTAACTTATATGTAGATATGCATAGTTTCTCTATTGAAACTTCTTTTGTTTGTTTAAATACATTATTCACTTTGAGCGATGATATTAATACTCCTATTTATATTAGAGGCATTACTAACGCTCATCACACTTCTTTCTTTGACATTGAAGAGATTTCTTTACAAGAAAGAAGATATCGTACAGAGAAGCTAATGAATGGCATTCGTGCTTTCTTAGATAATGGCAAGACAGATATTTTGGTTCAATATTGGGATGAAGCTAAAGAGGATGATCCTACTTTAAGGAATGAATATATTGATAAGATCTTGTGTTCAATGAGACATATTGATGCGGGCATTTCTTTATGTAATACCGGTGAGCTTGAAAAGGGCGTTTATAACTTAAAGAAAACACTTAATCACCCAGAGATGTATTCTAAGCAAATGGGTGAATCAGAGTCTTTGATGGTTATGATGATTAAAAAGAGTATTGCCAAGGATTTTGGTCCTTTGATGGAAGGAAATGATGAAGTAGATACTTTTGAGCTTATCAAGTGGGCTTATAAGAAAAAGTTCTATCAACAAGTTGTTACTTTAATTGAGTCACAAGCTCCTGCTTATTTTATGAAAAAGGGTATACTTTATCCTTTCACTAATGATGAAGAAAAACAAAAGTACTATATGGCTATGAATGCTCAATACTATGATCTTGATGGCAAGGATAGATGGTGGTTCAATGATTTACAACATTATTTCTTTAAGTCATATGGTCGTTTTGGAGTTGATTATAGAAACAAGAGTATAGATACTAATGTTCAATTTGCACGTCTAAGAACAAGCACTGTTTTTGGCAATTCAATGGAAAAGAATGTTTTAAAGGCTCATTCTTTAATTGATAAAGAAGAAGTCTTATACAATGTTTTATTTGCCTATTATGATTTGTCGAAGTTTAGAAATAGCTTAAATCATGCGGAAGGTGGTGATAGCAGTGATGAACTTGAGAAAGTTCCGCTTATTTGGAAGAATTGCGGAGACTATATCGTAAAGTTTATTGATAGCTTGAATACTGCCCTTGAAAACATTGGTGATAAAAAGGTGGAAAATACTTTGTTTAATAATGAAGAATTCATGGATTATGTGCATAGTCATAATCCTAGAGATGTGAAAATGGATGAGAAGATTGAGGGCTATTCTAAATTTAATTCTTATAATAACAAGAATAATTTCCATAATAAGCCTTTCAATAAAAAGCCTTTCAAGGGAAATGGTGTCTATAAGAATAATGATGAAATTCATATTAATATGTATATTCCAAATAGTGTTATTAATGGTGATGAGAATCATGATCCTAAAAAAGGAATCACTTTCCATTTTGATTTTGATAAGGAGGAATCTAAGTGAAGCAGTTTTTTAAAAGTTTTAATTCAGACTGTGCTAAAGAAGTATGGGCCATTAGTATTCCTGCCATCTTAGAAAGTTTGTTTCTAATTGGAGCTAATATCATTGACTCTAAGATGTTAGCTAATTTAGGGTTAGGTACTATATCAGCTATATCTGTAACTTATCAGCCTCGTATTTTTGTTTTTTGTGTTTTCTTTGGCATGAATATCGCAGTATCAGCAATGATTGCTAGAGCTAAAGGTGAAAACAATCAAAGAAAGGCCAATGAGCTAATGGTAACTGGTTTTTGGTGCGTAGTTGTTTTGGCGATTGTCTTATCTATTTTATGTGTAGTCTTTGCCTATCCAATAATGGAAGTGTGTAGCGGGCAAAAGGATACAATTGACATTAGTGTTAAGTATTATCAAGTCACAATGGGTCTTATGATATTTAATTTAATTTTTATTTATTTTAATTCGGCTTTAAGAGGATGTGGCTATACCAAGATTACACTTACTACTAATATTGTCAGTGCTATTGTTCATATTATCTTTAATTATCTATTAATTGGTCCTATGGGCACTGTTGGAGCTGCTTTAGCTAGTGTTGCAGGCACAATTGCAGCACTTATTGTAAGTGCTATTAAGCTTAATGATAAAAAGATGTTTGTAAATCTTGGCTATGTCTTTAGTGAACATGTTAAGCCTACAAAAGAAGCTTTTAAAGAATTATTTGGTTTATGGAAGAACGTTGCTTTAGAAAACATGATTTCAAGAGTTGGTTTTCTTCTTGTGTCTATAATGTCAGCTAGACTCGGCACCTTCGACCATTCTATTTATTCTGTTAGCAGTACTTTACTAAATATTAATTTTGCCTTCGGTGATGGCCTTAAAGCTAGTTCTGTAGCTTTAGTTGGTAGGGCAACAGGAGAGAGAAGTATTGAAAAGGTAAAAGAGTATATGCAGGTAATTATTCGTTTTGGAATAGTTTGTGCACTAGTTCTAGCGGTAATATTTGCGACATTAAATAGACCATATTTTAGTTTATATTCAAGTGATTTAACTTTTATTGAAAAAGGTGCTGTTGTCGCAATAATTATCGCTATTATTTGTCCTATTCAAATCCCACAAATTATCTTAAATGGATCATTAAAATGTATGGACTGTAGTAGACAAACACTATATGTCGCAATAATATGTGTTTCAATATTGAACCCATTATGTGACTATCTTTTGGTTTATGTGTTTAAATTTGGCTTATATGGTGTAATGTTTGGTGCTTTGATCACTCAACTTAGTGAGCTTATTCTTTTATATAGACTATATAGAAAACATCTTCCGATCTTGGAAAAGAAGTTTGGTGGCACAAATGATTAAAGTATATTCAATGACTACTTGTCCTGATTGCATCTATGTTCATTCACAGATTAAGGGCAATCCCAATTTTGAAATAGTTGATATAGGCTCTCATGTGATGTACCTAAAAGAATTTCTTAAATTAAGAGATTCTAATGATGCGTTTAAACAAGCACGAGAAAATAATTCTATTGGTATTCCTTGTTTCTTAAGGGAAGATGGAAGTGTTACTTTATCCGCTGAAGATGTAGGGCTTAAAAGCAAGCCAGAAGATGAAGTGATGACTTGTTCAATTAAGGGAGGATGTTGAAAGCTTAGATAACTAAGCTTTTTTTCTTTTTAAGTTATTTTTGATTTTAAAATTGCCAACCGAAAGATATTTTTTCAAAAGTAGACACAAAAATTCTTCCTATTGAAGGAAGAATTTTATTTATTAAAGAAGTCTAAAATACGTTGTTTATAGTCAGTCGCTTCATCATATACACCATGACCATATGTATCTTCATACATGTATATATCGCAGTTTATTGCTTCAGCTATTTCGGTTGAGCCAGCTGGTGTAACAACTTTATCGCCATTTGATCCCAATACCAAAACCGGACATTTTATTTCGTTTAGTTTGTCATAGCAATTAAATGTCTCAATAGCCTTAGCTAGAATAATAAATCTTTCATATTCTTCATCAGTTATTCCCTTATTGGCTGAAATAAGTGTATCTTTATAGGCATCTAAAGTATTCTTTGAATAGACATTCTCTACAAAGCTATTTAGAAGCCCATTTTCGTCTTTTTCTTTAGCAAGTGTTATCCATTCATTGATTAGATTGTTTGCGGTATCATTAGGCTTAGAAAGCGTTGAGCCAAGGACTAGCTTTTCAACTAATTCTGGATAATCAATTGCGATATATTCAGCTATCATACCACCTTGAGAGGCTCCAAAAATATAAGCCTTTTCAATTCCTAGATTTTTCATAGCGTTAGCTGTATCCTTTGCCATATCTTCAATTGAATAGCCATCACTAATATTTTTAGCTCTATCAAATAGATAGACTGTATATTCTTCACTAAAATCATTGTAGGCTTCTTTGATTGCTTCAGCTGAGCCCATAACGCTATGAATAGATAATCCAGGTATAATCACAAACACCTTTGATCCATTTCCAAACTTTACATAATCCATTGAATTTTCTCCTATACTAACTGTATTAACTAAACTTTCTGTTTCTTCTTCTTGTTTATTGGAAAAACAACCAGTCAACAATATAACGATACTAAATAATAAAATTAATTTCTTCATTTAAAATACTCTTCCTGTAACTTTTAAAAAGATAGCTAATGCACCAACCAAAATAATTGGTGTAATTATCGCAATAATTTTATTTCGCTTTTCTTTTTGAATATAAAAACTTAATATCACAATAGAAACAAAACAAACTATTGCGCTTAATAAATGATGAGGGAAGCTAGTCAATAATTCTTTGATGTAGTGAATTCCCATTGCACCAAGAATTGTGTTGCCAATTCCTAGTATGATTGCACCAACGACATTTTGTTTCTTACAAAAGTAGGCAATAAAGCCACCAGGAAGAGTTAAAAAAGTCATTGGAAGCCACGTTGTACGATAGAAAATAAGTGCATTTTCTAAAGTTAAATAACCAAGCAATATTTGTACACCATAAATAATAGGTTGACTAATCAAAAAGAAAATAAAGCATTTAAAGGCTGCTTCAATTCCTTTCTTGCAATTAACCACAACAATTATTGCAAAAATAACCCACCATTCATAAAAGGTGCCAATATCTTGAAAAGAAGTGTTCT
Organism: Paratractidigestivibacter sp.; assembly: GCA_963607765.1. Taxonomy (GTDB): domain Bacteria; phylum Bacillota_I; class Bacilli_A; order Erysipelotrichales; family Erysipelotrichaceae; genus Colivicinus. Next base: position 16,304 of record CAVDDT010000026.1, read on the forward strand.
TTAAAGAAGGAATAACCATCATTATTCCAGTGTATAGTCCAGTGGCTATCGCAAAAAGAATTACGGTAAACCAGCTCATTTTTAATTTTCCAAAGATTGATTTCATTTTATCCTCCAATACATTAGAGTATACCATAATCAAACATTCATAGATATGTCCAAATAAACGGACAATCCTATTTTTTAAATGTGATACCTTATAGTTAGAAAGGGAAACGCATGGAAAAACAAAAAGATAGTCAAATTCAAGACTGGAATGAAATGATGGAAGCGGTATATGCATATTTAGGGATAGAAAGGAAGAAAAAAGATGAGATTATCAGAGATTCTAAATCAAATAAAGAACAATGTGCCAAAGGTAGGTGAAAAAGATGTTAAAAAGTAGTATTAATATATAAACTTTACTTATATAATTAAGTTAATAGAAGGAAAACATAATTATGAAAAATGACACACAAAATCCTAATGTAGAGGAAGAAATGGAAGAATCTAGTACAATAAAACTATTGGATAAGGTTGTAGCTATGGGCAGAGATGAAGAATATTATGCAACCCTTTTCACTAAAGCTTTAGATACGCTTAGAGAAGGCAAGGAATTATCTAGATCAGATGAAATCTATTCAATTGTTAACTTTGATTTTGAGTTAGTAGATGATGCACTTGCTGAACAATTGGCTTATGACAAAGTTCAAGATGAATTATTTGAAAAGATTCAAGAATTCAACAAGAGAAATAGTTGCTAAGTATTTTTGATTGAATGCAATTTTAAAATTGTAACCTATTTTAGTTACGTTTTTAAATAGCTCAATTTGATTAAGCGTGACTGGTTTAAAAGATTATAATTAAGTTGGCTCTTAGGAGTTACTTGCAAGAGGCACTTTGTGCCTCACTTTTTATAAGAGGGGGACTTATGGAAGAAATTTATCATAGAGTTAGTGTTAGAAAATTTTTAGATAAAGAAGTAAAAGATGAAGATATTATTCAAATTTTAAAAGCTGGCATGCAAGCGCCTAGTGCGTGTAACCAACAGCCATGGGAATTTTATGTGGTAAAAGATAGAAAGATAATTGAAGAACTATCTAATGCCACACCATATGCTTCACCATGTAAGGGAGCGAATGTGGTTATTGTACCAATTTATAAAACTGAGAATTTAATGGCTCCAATGTATGCCCCAATTGACTTATCTATTGCGTTAGAAAACATGTGGCTTGAAACTGATTCTTTAGGTTTAGGTGGCGTTTGGATTGGTGTTTGCCCACAAGCTGATAGAATGAAAAAAGTAGGCGATATATTAGGCCTACCTCTTAATTTAAAAGCGTTTGCCTTGTTTCCAATTGGCTATCCTGCAGAAACAAGAAAACAACAAGATCGTTTTGACAAAACTAGAATTCACTATGTTTAGTCTTCTAGTATTTCACCATCAATTGAGAAAGTAACTACTCTCCATGGAATAAATTTATTAGAGTTTTGTAAAGCTTGTTTGGCTGCATACTCTAGTCCTCCACAACATGGCACTTCCATTCTTAAGATAGTTACACTTTGAATATTGTTGTTAGCGATAATTTCAGTTAGCTTTTCGCTATAATCTATATCATCAAGTTTAGGACAACCAATAATAGTGATTCTTCCTTTCATGAACTCTTCATGGACTCTAGCGTAGGCATAAGCTGTACAATCTGCAGCGATAAGAAGCTTGCAGTTATCAAAATAGGCCGCATTCTCATTAACAAGCTTTATTTGACATGGCCATTGTCCTAATTGTGATTTAGTCTTGCTACAACAAGAATGTTCTTCTTGTGTTTCTTCTCTATTAAAAGTATGCATCATATGTCCAGGACACATATGAACTTCCTGTTTTTCTTGTTTGTGTCTTTCTACCGCAATTTCATCATATGGTAGAGCCTCTCTATTTTCAAAACTAATAGCACCAGTAGGACAATTAGGAAGGCAATCGCCCATACCATCACAATAATCATCTCTTGTAAGCTTTGCCTTACCATCAATTATTTCAATAGCGTTTTCATGACAAGCGTTAGCACATGCGCCACAACCATTACATTTTTCTTCATCAATATGAATAATTTGTCTAATCATACACTTCTCCTTGATTTTATACCTTTAGTTTATTAATATACTAAATATAAGTATGTGGTTATAACCACCAAGGATTATGATTAAAACAGTATTATTTAAAGATATTAACGAAACAGAATATAAACAAATTTCTAAGTATTTAGAAAAGAAACATTATCCCAAAGGATCATATATTTTTCATTCAGGTGATTTCACAAGTAAGATTGGCATTGTTGAAAAAGGCAGTGTAAACATTGAAAACATTGACTTATGGGGAAATAGAAGTGTTCTTGGAAATGTGGGCGATGGACAAGTTTTTGCGGAAAGCTATGTCTTAGCTAAAGAAATGTTGATGGTGGATGTAATAGCTATAGTAGATAGTGATATCTTATTTTTAGATGTAGATGTTTTAAAGAATCATCATTGTAGCTGCTATATTAAGATAATTAATAATCTTTTAGATATCACAACTAAAAAGAATCTTAATCTATCAAATAGAATCTTTCATACTAGCTCTAAAAAAATAAGAAGTAGACTATTGTCATATCTTTCATATATGTCTAAGAAAGCTAATAGTACTACTTTCAACATTCCCTTTGATAGACAAGGACTAGCTGACTATTTAAATGTTGATCGTAGTGCTTTATCAAAAGAGCTAGGCAAGATGAAAGACGAAGGCTTGATAGAATTTTACAAGAATACTTTTAAGCTTAAGCAAATATAATTCTTAATATTTCCTATTGCTTTTCGCTTAATAATTTATACTTCCTCTTTTAAGAAAAAAGGCATCATACGATGCCTAACATTTACAAAATGGTCTAATTTATTATTCGCACCAACCACAAGCGAAAATATTTTCTAGTCCACGATATGTGAACTTAATATATCATTTTGTAACTTTTTTTGTGAATATAGTACTGCAATGGCGAAGATACGTTAAATTCGGCTTGTAAAATAAACATCATAGTTTAAATATAATTCTTAATATTCCTAGTATAAGTAGATGAACTGGATAAAATAAGTAGAAGAAATATTTGGAGAAAGTACGATGCTTATTTGATCTTTTATGATTATAGAATTGCGTAATGCACACTCCCGCAAGAGCCATTCCGCTCATACTAATTAGAGCTACTATAAATGAATATGTTGTGTTGTAGTCTCTTACTAAAAAGAAATAGTTTAATATTCCATAAGTGATAGTAATCAAACAAAAAGAAAATATTAATCTTTTCTTGTTTCCTTTAGACCAAATAAATAGTAATGTCATTATTGGTGCCCACACTGCCCAGTCACATAAGAAACTCAAGAATATTACTGCAAGTACAACAATTATTTTTAATAAAGAACTTTTTAAAACATCCAATGCCCATATCATCATAAAACACAAAAATAATGTAAACATCATATTTAGTTCAACATATGAGATTATTCCATCATTTGTCATTGCTAGACAAAATGGTATTTCTGATATTAGCGCAAACAATAATAATCTTTCAGCATATTTTTTCTTTGAACTTGTATAATCATATCCTTCCACAAGGAAGTAACACATTGAAATAGCTGTAAAATAGCCAATATTAATTAGTATTTCATATAAGTAGCCACCTTCAGGCATAAAGATAGCTGTAATATGATCTATCGCCATTACAATCATCGCGAAATATTTAATTTGATCTCTATTTAGTTCCATTTAACACTCCTAATCTGTATTAACTGTATTAATCATATTACCGTATTTTAAACAAGTCAATCATAAAAATGTAATATAATTTGTTTATGAATAGAAGAATAGCGGTAATAGATACTGAAACCAATTATGAAGATGAAGTTATTTCTATTGGCGTTGCGATAGCTAATGATAAATATAAATTAATTGATACTCTCTATTTAATTATTTATCCAGAATGTGAAAAACCTGCTATGTATGCAAGCCAGTTATATCACCCTAGTACTAAAGCTAATCTTGCATCGTATAGAGTAGATGTTATTGAAAATCTAAAGAAGTTTTTAGATAAATATGATGTGGATAGCTTATATGCCTACAATGCAAATTTTGATAAGGGTCATTTAAGAGAATTAAATAACTACAATTGGTATGACATTATGAAAGTAGCCGCCTATAAACAATACAACAATACTATTACTGAATTTGATTATGTATGTAAGACCGGTAGACTTAAAAGTGGTTATGGCGTAGAAGAAATTTTAAATAGGCTTAGATCTAAATATCATAAGAAAAGCTATAGTGAAGTTCATAATGCCTTGAGCGATTCAATAGATGAACTTGAAGTAATGGAACTATTGGGACATGGCCTAGATGTGTATGAGGTTGCTAGAATTTAAAAAATCCATCAATTAAGATGGATTTTTAAAAAGCTTTAGATATCAAGTGAAGTAAGTTCGTCACCGATTTGGTCCATGATAGGGAAGAAATGTTTTCTTAAGTCTTCAACAAGTCCGGTTTTTACTTCTTCAGGCAAATCTTTTCCTTGAACTATTCCCATTAGCGCCTTAAGCATTGCATAAGAGCCTAAGACTTTATTTATTTGTTCAATCTTATCTTTATCTTCTGTTTCAAAATAGCCTTTAATAAAACCATCATAAGCCTTTAGGGCATTATCTGGTGAAAGTCCGTGGTATTGCATAAGTATTTCAGGTCTCATCTTGGCTGCTAAGACTAAAGCAGAATATACACCACCTAAATCAAAGATAGGATGGCCATAGCCAATATCTCCCATATCAATTAGAATTGGTTCATCATTTTGAAGCATGACATTACTTGTATGATAGTCACCATGAATCATAGTGCCTCTATCTGGAATACTGTCAATAAAGTCTTTAAATTTGGTTTCTTCTTCTTTTGTGATACGACTTGAAATCTCATCTATATACCATTTGTAAGTATCTTTGGTTGAAGTTATTTTGTTAGTATCCACTTTAGTAGTATGGATTTGCTTTAAAAGTTTTCCAAATATAACGCCATACTTAATTGGATTTTGGGCAATTAAAGAAGAAAGTGTTTTAGCTTTGATTAACTCAAAGATGATTCCATAATTGTCATTTACTTTAACGATATCATATGTAATAGCAGTAGGAACCCCTAATAAAAAAGCAGCTTGAGCTAGTTTTCTTTCTTTTTCAATTTCTTCAAAAGATGTTCTATCGGTATATACTTTGATGATAGTATCTTCATCTAAACGATAAACTGTAGCGCTTGCACCTTTTCCAATGATCTTGCATCCATCAATAGAAACTTCTCTTAAAGCTCTTTCAACTTTCATTAAAGTATTAAAGCCAGTCACATGCAAGATATCACCAACTGTGCTATTAACATTTCTCATTACTATTTTTTCTTCTGTTGACTTGATTACTTTAAGCAAAACTCTTAGTCCAGCACTCGAGATATATTCTAAGTCCTTCGCTTCAAATATAATTTTGTTAGGCTTATTTTCATTAATTAAATCAAATACTTCTTTTTCTACTTGAAGTGAAGTTGAAGAATCAACTCTGCCACTTAAATTAATTACTAAAGTACTTTCTATCATTTCTCCGTTAACCATAAACATTCCTTTAAATATTCAATAAAGGCAACATGCTACCAATTTGATCGATGGCAGGGAACAAATACCTTCTTAATGATTCAATGCATCTATTTTTAAGTTCTTCATTTAAATTCTTTCCTTGGACAACACCCATTAAAGCCTTAAGCATTGAATAAGCGCCCAATACTTGATTGATTTGTTCAATCTTTTGAGCATCTTCAGTTTCAAAATAAGCTTTTATAAACGCATCATATGTTCTATAAGTAGATTCTATTTCTAGACCCATGAATTGCTTTAAATGATCAGGAGCTTGTTTAGCGGCTGAAATAGTAGAGGCATAGACACCAGCTAAGTCAAAGATAGGGTGGCCATAACCGATATCTCCCATATCAATTAAAATTGGTTCGCCATTTTGAATCATTATATTACCAGGGTGGTAATCGCCATGAATTAAAGTGTCTCTATCAGGAATAGAATCAATAAAATTATTTAACTTTAGATACTCTTCTTCCGTAATTCTTTCTTTAATCTTATCTATAAATCCTTTATAAGCATCTTTTGTAGAAGAAAGCTTACTAGTATCTACCTTAGTACTATGTATCTTTTTTAATAATGTTCCAAATATAGTGCCATACTTTTCTGGCTCTTTATTCATTAAAACAGAAATTGTTTCAGCCTTAATCATCTCAAAGACAAGACCATAGACATCATTTACTCTTACAATGTCATAGGAAATAGCGGTAGGAATTCCTAGTAAGAAAGCTGTTTGAGCTAGCTTTCTTTCTTTTTCAATATCTTCTAAAGGCGTATTATTAGTGAATACTTTAATGATGGTATCTTCATCTAAACGATATACGCAGCCATTGCCACCTCTGCCAATGATTTCACATCCATCAACAGATACTTCTCTTAAAGCTCTTTCTACTTTCATTAAAGTATTAAAGCCTGTCACATGAAGTATTTCACCAACTTCACTGTTGACGTTTCTCATTACTACTTTTTCTTTTGACTGTTGAATCACTTTTAAAATTACTCTAAGTCCTGCACTAGAAATATAATTTAGATTTTTTGCCTCAAAAATAATCTTATTAGGCTTATTTGAAGCAATTAAATCAAATACTTCTTTTTCTACTTGTTCACTATCCGAAGAATCAATTCTCCCATTTAATTCAACAACTAAAGTGTCATCTTCCATTTGCCCGTTAACCATAAACTACCTCCCTAAATTCTTATCGTTAAATTATTCATATTCATGGTATTAATATATTTTACTTCTTTAACTAAACCATATATCATTCTAAGCCCAACATTAGAAGTTTCATCATCTTTATTGTATAGTTCCATTTGTTTCCCAGGATCAAAAGGTCTACAATCATCCCTTATTCTAATGATATATTCATCGTTCTTTTTTATAAGACGCACATCAATTGAATGCTTCTTATTATCGTTAAAGCCATGTTCGATAATGTTGCCTACCATTTCTTCTACACATAAAGCAATAGACATACTACGTGTATCATATTGATTTCTTTCCTTGAAGAAATCCTCGATTCTTGTAGATAAGTTTATTACTTCATCCATTGTTGTAATAGAAGTATCAAAACGGTCTTCTTTTGATACACCAAACTCTTTTGAAAGAAGAAGTAAATCATCAAGTGAAGTAGGAAACTTCTTATTGTGCAAACTAGCTATGATAAGTATGGTGATTATCATAACAATTTCACTGATTATTAAGGACATCCATACACCATTTAAGCCGATGATGTTTCCTAGTATTAAAGATAATACAGTAGTGTAAAAGAAATTATCTAATACACCAATAATATGAGCTAATTTCACATTATGAACACCCTGATAGTAGTTCATAAAGATAGTGTTTATTGTATGAAGAGGAATGCTTATGGCATAAAATCTAACACATGTATTAGCTAGTGTTAGTACACTTGTATCTTTTAGAAATAAATTAGTGAAGAAACTTGCAAAGATAAATAAAATGATAGCTACTATGCTTGTTAAGACAACACCAATCTTTAACGCTTCTTTTAGAAGCTTACTTATAGAAGAAATGTCTTCTTCGCCATATATAATTCCAGAAACAAGTAGTACAGACATGCCTATAGCTCCACCGATTGAACCAAATAAGCTATTTAACGATCCTTGCATAGAAAAGGCTGCTACAGCACTACTTGAGGCAACAACTAAAAGTAATCTATTTATACAAAGATTTCTAAGTGGCATAGAAGCTCTACTAATAGCACTTGGAAGTCCTATTGTTATGACATCTTTTAAATGTTTCCATTCTATATGCTTAAAAGAAAGTTTAAATAGAATATCTTTTTTACTAAAGTGTAAACACAGTATTAACAATGAAACAAGATAACTGATACTTGTGGCGATAGACATTCCAAGCATGCCACCTTTAAATACATAGACATTAAGCAAGTCACCTGCAATATTTATAATTGTCATAATGATTGTGGAAATGATAGGACGAGTTTTATCTTTATCTAGTTGCATGATTGATGATATTGATGAACAACAAATGATTGGGACAGAAAAAGCTAGTCCAAATAGATAGTCTCTAGTAAGTGGATATATCACATCGCTTTTTGCACCCAGTAGCATGCATATAGGCTTTATAAACACAAGAAGAATAAGCATTGCCACTATTCCAACGATAAAAGATGATATTGTTGAAACAGATAAGATTTCGTTAGCTTTTTTAATATCGCCTTTGCCAAGTGCACTGCCGCATAATGTTTGACATCCTGTTGAAAAGATACCCGCTATAGCAGCAGTAAAAATAAAGATTGGTGATGCTAGTCCATAGGCAACAGTAGAGTCTACACCAAGGCATTTGCCTATAATTATGCCATCTACTAGCATTCCTATTGTAGAAGTAAGAAAGACAATAATAAGTACCGCTAGACTACCCATTAATAGTTTTCTTATGATATATGAGTCACTATTTTTATCAGTTAAAGTATTAAATTCCATAGAACATGCCCTATATTAATTTTAATACAAGATGCATGCAGATAGACTTATTATTAGATGAAATTAGCAAACGTATATTTTTTTTACTTGATTTAATTAAGGGATGCTAGAAATATTTGATAGAATTTAAATAGAAATAGAAAGTAAGTCATCAATGTTGACATATATGATTGATTATATGGAGATTACACATGGAAGTAGTAGCGACTGGTTTTTCAAATTATGATGAATATAGAAGATTAATTTTAAAAAGAGATAGTTTAAAAAAGGAAGCTTTTAATTACCAAGAAGAATATTATCGAAGATTTGGGGACTATATTAGAGAACTTTTTGAAGTTAGGATAAAGTGTATTTCTCTAAAGAAAAAGATTAGCTATTGTCAAATGCGTGTTAATCGAAATGAAAAAATTGAGAAAGCTAGTTTAGACGTCTTTGTAGAGAATTTTATGAAAGATTACTATGTTGCACTAGATAATCTGATTAAGCATGTAGATGATCTTAGAAAAGCTCCTAGATTGTCTTTACAAGAAGTAGAGGAAATAAAAAGATTATATCGTTATATCGCTAAGAAGATTCATCCTGATATGTATAGTGAGCTTTTTAAAAGAGCTGATGTAAGAGAACTATGGAATAGGGCAATGTTAGCTTATAAGTGCAATAACTTAAAGGAACTAAGAGAAATAAAAGTACTAGTAGATTCTTTACACGCCAATAATGAGATTGTTATTGATGATATAGAAGATAAGATAGCTGACGTTAAGGATGAAATAGATACTATCTTACATAGTGATAGCTATCAATATAAGTTTCTTTTGGAAGATGATAAAAAGATAGAAGATAAGATTAATGAATTTAATAGAAAGATAGAAGAATTTTCTTCTTACAAAGAAGAACTAGAGGCTACTTTCAATACTTTTCATATAGAGGGGAATGCTTATGCCTAATGAATTAACTGATTCAAATAATGATTTGGTATCAATCATTGAAACCGGTGGTATTACTGATTTAATTAAACCTTTAGTAAAAGAAATTCATTTGTTTGATACTTTTATTGCGGGTACTACTTTTATAGAAGACAAGGAAATATTAAAGTCCCTTAATATCAATGACCATTTAATATTAAAAAGAGAAGTAGATAATAAGTATGATAAGAAGGCTATTCTTATTCTTACGCAAAATAATAAAAAGCTAGGTTATATCCCTAGAAAAGATAACATCATTTTTTCTAGACTTCTTGATGCTGGCAAGCTTTTAACAGCTACTATTAAAGAAATAGATCTTAAGAAAGACTTTAATACTATTAAAATAAGTATATACTTAGTAGATTTTTAAAAGGAGATTATGTGTATGAATGAAATAGAACGCATAAAGGCATTAAGCGATGCGTTTGGCCCAAGTGGACTAGAAGATGATGTTTCAACTTTGGTTAAAAGTGAATTAAGTGAATTTGATTGTGTTGAAGATCACTTACGTAATGTACGTACTATATTAAATAAAGATAATAAGGGACCAAGAGTAATGCTAGATGCTCACCTAGATGAAGTTGGAATAATAGTACAGGCTGTTAAGCCAAATGGCACAATGAAGTTTCTTCAACTTGGTAGATCTGCTGCCCATAATTTTCCTAGTTCTCGTTTTTTAATCAAAAACAAAGAAGGAGAATTAGTAAGAAGCGTTGTTGCTAGTAAACCACCTCATTTCTCTAGCGCTAGTGAAATGAACAATACTCTTACAATAGATGACATGGTTCTTGATTGTGGCAGTACTAGTAAAGATGAAACAATTAATGATTACAAGATAGATACAGCTTCTTTTGCGGTACCTGATGTTAAGTGTGAATATGATGAAAAGAAACACTTATTCTTTGGCAAGGCATTTGATTGTAGAATTGGTGTTGCAACAGAGATTGAAACACTTAAAAGATTAAAAGATAAGCAATTAAATTGTCTAGTACAGGGTGCATTCTCTGCTCAAGAAGAGGTAGGAGAAAGAGGAGTCTATGCAAACTATGATGCCTTAAAACCCGATGTGATGATTTGTTTTGAGGGGTGTCCTGCGGATGATACTTTCTTAGATGATTGGTTTGTTCAAACAGCATTATATAAAGGGCCAATGTTAAGACACTTTGATG
>CAVDDT010000027.1:0-15320 GCA_963607765.1 Paratractidigestivibacter sp.
AAAAAATAGAATCATAGATTAATTATTCTAAGGTATAATTGTTCTATGAGAATGAGAAAAAAGAAATGGGTTAGACCATTTTTAGATGAAGAAAAAGTTTATTTACTAGAATCTTTAAAAGATTTTAATACCAAAATGCCTCTATATTTAGAAATAGGTATGGGCATGGGTGATTTTATTTGTGATAGCGCAAGACTTAATAAAGATATTTACTATATTGGGCTAGAAAAAGATGAAACTTGTGTAGCACGTGCCATTATCAAGGCTAGAGAATATGAACTGAATAATTTTAAGGTTTTATTAAGAAACGCTAACGAGATAGAAGAATATATAAATGAGAATAGTGTTGACAGAATCTATTTACATTTTTCTGATCCTTGGCCTAAGAAGGGACATCATAAAAGAAGATTAACTTATCCTACTTTTTTAGAAAAATATAAGAAACTTTTAAGGGAAAATGGCGAAATAATTTTTAAGACGGATAATAAAGATTTTTTCGTTGATTCTTTAGATTATTTTAAAGAAGCTAATCTAAAAACTATCGATATTAATTATGATTATCATAGTGTTAAAAGAGATGAGCCTTTAACTGGTTATGAGTCTAAATTTAAGGATCTAGGTAATCCTATTTACTATATTAAATTAAGTAAATAAATTTTGTGAATTCTATGTGAATTTAACTAGTCTTAAAAATGATATGACGTTTTGTTGTATAATTTTTATATGAAGTTTTTGAAAAGATTATTGTGTTTATTTTTAATATTTAGCTTGACGGCTTGTTCAAATAATAGTGCTAAAAAAACAGCACATGTATATACTGTTTATCCAATTGGATATTTACTTAATAGAATAGGCGGAAATCGTATTTCTACTGTTTCTATTCAAAACAGTACCAACGTTCAAAATGCTACTGTTGTAAGCGATTATGAAGATATCGCTTCTAGTGCATTATATTTTTATCATATCAAAGGTTTAGAACCATATATGGATATTTATGGTGATGATATCGTTGAACTAATTTCGAGTGATGTGGACTTATCTGGATCTTCAATTTATTCTTTTAAAAGATATACTCCTTTTACTGTAAGCGGAAGTGTTACTTATGTTGAAAGTGAGTACTATGATGGAGATGTTTTTAATAATTTAGATACATATACTAATGATTTATTTTTATGGTTAAATCCTATTGGTATGCTTTCAATGGCTAAACAAATCTATAATAATCTAGCTAGCAATTATGCTGAACAAGCGAGCTATTTTAAAGAAAATTATGATTCTTTAGAAAATGATTTAATTTCTTTAGATGCTGCTTATCAAAATCTTTCTAGTACATTGACTAAAGAAAATAAAACAATTAAATTTGTTTCTATGACTCCTTCGTTTGGTTCGTGGCAAAAAGCATATGGCATTCAAGTTTATCCTGTATGTCTTTCTAAATATGGCGCTTTGCCTACTGATAGCCAACTTGAAATTATTAAGCAGAGAATCATTGATGATGGCGTAGAATATATTGTTTACGAGCCTAATATGTCTGATGAAATGGCCACTTTGTTTTCACAACTTGAAACTGAACTCAAATTAAAGAGAGTTAATTTATCCAATCTTTCTTCTTTAACTGTTACTCAACAAACTGATAATAAAGACTATTTAACTATTATGTACGAGAACTTAGCTGTTCTTGAAAATATTGCTACATCTTCTAGTGAAACTAGTGAGGATTCAAATGGATAAGATTCTTTTAATTGATGGCAATTCAGTTCTTTTTAGAGCTTTTTATGCTACTAGTTTTACTAATTTAATGAAAACTTCTTTTGGAGCATATACTAACGCAGTATATGCTTTTGCTAATATGCTGAATAAAGCATTAAAACTAATTGAACCTAAATATTGCTGTGTAGCGTTTGATAAGGGCAAATCTACTTTTAGACACCAAATGACGCCCGATTATAAAGCGGGTAGAAAAGAAACTCCAGCAGAACTTGTTGAGCAATTTAAATTGGTTAGAGATATGCTTGATGCATATAATATCAAATATTTAGAATATGATGAGATTGAAGCCGATGATATCATTGGCATTCTTTCTAAGAAATTTAATATTGAAACAGCTATTTTTAGTAGTGATCATGATTTATTTCAATTAATTGATGATAATAATCACACTAAAGTATATTGCATGAAAAAAGGTATGTCGGATATTGGCGTTCTTGATGAGGCTAGTTTATATAATGAATTTGGTTTAAAACCTTATCAAATCATTGATTATAAAGGACTTGCTGGTGATAAATCCGATAATATCAAAGGCGTTGATGGAATAGGTGATAAAACTGCGGTCAAGCTTCTTCAAGAATATGACACTTGTGAAGGAATCTATGAACATATTGATGAAATAAAAGGCAAGTTAAAGGAAAAATTAATCAAAGATAAAGAATCTTGTTTTGCAAGCAAGAAATTAGCTACGATTTTAACCGATTATAACTTAGATGTTGAATTAGATGATTTGGTTTTAAACATCAATAACGAAACCAAAAATTCATTCTTTGAAAAATATGAAATGAAGTCTTTGATTAGCAAAGATTTTGTGACTAAAAAGATTGAGTTTAATGGCAAGAAAGTATCAAGGATTTCTAGTGATATGTTTAATAAACCATTTATTTGCTTTGTATCTGATGATTTTTCATATTATGAACGTTCTTTATATGGGATAGTTTTTACCAGTGATAATAAGTCCGAATATATAGACATCGATGATTTTAAGAAAGATGAAGAAGCTGTTTCTTTTTTAAAAAGTGATGAGCACAAATTCGTTTATGGATTAAAGGATATTAAGCATCAATTGGATTATCATGGTTTAAACATTGGAAGGAATACCGATGACTTACTTTTAATGTGTTTTCTTGTGAACAATAATCATAACGAACTTTCTAGAATTGTTCGTGATTATGGCTTTGATTTAAGCAAGCATTTAAAAGATGTTTTTGGTACTGAAAAAAAGCCAAATGAATACAATGAAACAAACGTTCTTGAATATAGCTATGAAGTAAGTTCTTATTTATATAAAATTTATGAAAAAGTTTATAAGAAATTGAATGAACTAGAGCTTTATGATTTATATAAAAATGTTGAACTGCCTTTGTCTTATGTTCTTTATGACATGGAAAAAGAGGGGATTGTTTGCGATGAAAATGAATTAGATAAAATTGCAAACTCGACACTTGAAAAAATTAACGAATTAGAAAAAGATATTTATATTTTAGCTGGTGACAATTTTAATATCAATTCTCCTAGCCAATTAAAAGAAATTTTATATACTAAATTAGAATTGCCTAATCTTAAAAAAGGAAGTACTGATGCTGATGTTTTGAGCAAATTAATTAATTATCATCCAATCATTTCTAAAATCCTAGAATATAGAAAATATTCAAAGCTTTATTCTACTTATGCAGAAGGATTAAAGAAATACATTAAAGCTGATGGTAAAATTCATACGATTTTCTCACAAACTATTACTGCTACCGGAAGATTGTCTAGCAGTGAACCAAATCTTCAAAACATAAGTGTTAGAGATGAACAAGCTAAAGAAATTAGAAAAGCATTTAAGCCAAGTGAAAATAGCGTTTTATTATCTAGTGATTATTCGCAAATTGAACTAAGAGTTTTGGCTTCTTTAGCTAATGAAACAAAAATGATTGAAGCATTTAATTCTGGCATTGATATTCACACTCAAACAGCCATGGATGTCTTCGGCTTAAGTAAAGATGAAGTTACTCCTCAAGCTAGAAGACATGCGAAAGCAGTTAATTTTGGGGTTGTTTATGGTATAAGTGAGTTTGGCTTGGCTAATCAAACTTCTCTTTCTTATAAAGAGGCTTCAAGGTATATTGATAATTATTTTGAAAACTATCCTCATATCAAAGAATATCTTGATAATGAAGTTAAATTCTGTGAGGATAATGGCTATGTCAAGACAATGCTTAATCGAAGAAGATATATTGATGAAATTAAATCTAGCAAATGGAATTTGAGAGAATTCGGCAAAAGAGCTGCAATGAATTCGCCGATTCAAGGCAGTGCTGCTGATTTGATTAAGATTGCGATGATCAAGGTTGTTGAAAATATGAAAGAAAAAAACTTAAAATCGAAGTTGATTCTTCAGGTTCATGATGAACTTATTTTTGATGTACCAAATGATGAAATAGATATCATGAAGAAGCTAGTTGCTGATTCAATGATTAATGCATATAAACTAAATGTTAATTTGGATGTTTCTTTATCTACCGGTAAAGACTGGTATGAGGCAAAATAATGCCAGAACTTCCTGAGGTTGAGACAGTTTTAAGAACTCTTGAAACTCAAATAAAAGACAGAAAAATAATTGATATTAAGGTTTTTTATAGTCCGATTGTTGAGGATGAACATCATTTTAAGAGCTCTTTAATTAATCAACACTTTAAAGAATTTATTAGGAGAGGAAAATTCTTAATTTTTAAAATGGATGATGTTGCTTTCTATTCTCATCTTAGAATGGAAGGAAAATATTATTTGTTAACCGATAAAGATCCGATTGATAAGCATACTCATGTTATATTTTATTTAGATAATGGTATTGAGCTTAGATACCATGATGTTCGTAAATTCGGAAGGATGGGCCTTATACCATATAAAGATAATTATGATCAATTTAAGAATTTGGGTCCTGAGCCTTTTAGTGATTCTTTTAATGATATATATATTAAAGACTATCTAAAAAATATTAAAAAACCTATTAAAGAAGTGTTACTTGATCAAAGCTTTGTTGCAGGAATCGGAAATATTTATGCCGATGAAATATTATGGGCTATAAGAGTTAATCCGAATAGAGCCGCTAACAAACTTAGAAAACATGAAATTGCTGAATTGATTGTTCAAACTAGAATTATTTTAAATAATGCGATTAAGGCCGGCGGAACAACAATTAGATCTTATACTTCTTCACTTGGTGTTACTGGTAGATTTCAATTGTCTTTAAATTGTCATACAAAGACTGTTTGTGGTCGATGTAATAATGAAATTAAAAAGATTAGAATTGGAGGAAGGGGCACTTATTATTGCCCTAAATGCCAAAAATGAAATATGCGATAACTGGTAGTATTGGTTCTGGCAAAACAATGGTTTCTGAATATATAAGAAGTAAAAGTTATCATGTGTTTGATTGTGATGCTTGCAATAAACAATTATTAGAAAATGATAAGTGTACTTTTAATCTTATAAAAGATGTTTTTCCATCTTGCATTGTTGATGGAAAAATTAACAAAAAGGTATTATCTTCAATTGTTTTTAATAATAAAGAAGCAAAGAAGAAACTTGAGAATATTATGCATCCCATGATATTAAACAAAATGAACGAAGAAGTTTCTTTGTATCATCCTTTTTTTGCGGAAGTTCCTTTGCTATTTGAAACTAATTGGGATAAATACTTTGATTATTGTCTTTTGATTGTTGTGGATAGAGAAATCGCTTTAGATCGATTAACACTTAGAGGACTTGATAAACAAGAGAGTTTAAGACGTTTAAATAATCAAATGAGCGTTGATGAGAAGATGGCAAGAAGTGACGGAATAATATATAATAATTGTGATTTGCAAAGTTTATATAGGCAAGTCGATATTTGGTTAAAAGACAATGTTGGGGAATGATTTATTTAAAGTAGAAGTGAATGTGGATTTAGGATATAAGCGCAATAAATCGCTTGTTCTTTTTTATAACCCTTTGATTGGAAATGATGCCCACTACCTATATGAATTTTTATGTATTAAAGGTTCTAGCAGTAATTTTGAAGAATTAAATAAATTGTTAAATTCATTAAGATATACAATTGAGAATTTTGAGGAATCTTTAAGAAAATTAAACGAATATCGTTTAATTAAAACTTTAAAGAAAAAAGATGAGGATAAATACATTTTTGTAGTAAATAATCCTTTGAGCGTTGAAGAATTTGTTAATGATGATTTACTTGTAAGGGACTTTATTTTAAAGACAAGTGGCCAATATTATCAAATGTTAGTTAGTGATATTAGAACCTTTTCTAAGCATAAGGGTTTTGAAGATGTCTCTTATAAGTTTAATGTTAAAGAACTTGAGACATGGTCTAAAGAAGACGAATCTTTCTTGGTTAATACTTCTTCTAAAACAGAATATAAGTTCGATACTTTCTTTGATGTCAACATTCTTTTATCAGATATGTCAAACACATTATTTCCTTTAAAGTATCGTACACCTGAGAATTTAAAGGAGATTGCAACATTAGCTGATTTATATAATATCTCTTATGATAAGATGAGAGTTATTATTTCTAAAGTCCTTAAATCAGATTCTAGTAGCTTTGATTTGAATTTGCTTAAATATAAATGTCAAACGGCCACAAGTGATTATCGTTTTGTTGAAAATGGAGTCTATGATATTCCTTGTGAATTGTTTTTAACGAATAAACAAGAGGGCAGAGAAGTTTCCCCATATGATAAGAAGATTATTTATAAATTATCTAGTGATTATCATTTAAAGCCTAGTGTAATTAATGTTTTGTTGGAACATTGCTTAAATAATTGTAATAATGCACTTATTGAAACATATATTTATCCTATCGCTAGTAACTTGCATCGAAATAATTGCGATAGTGTAGATAAAGCTTTATCTTTGTTGAATGTTAAGGCTAACAAAAAGAATACTTATAAAGAAGAAGAGATTAAATATGATGGTTCTAACAATCCTGAATATAGCCAAGAAAGAAAGGAAGCTTTAAGAAAGCGTAGGAGCCAAAATGTTTAGTAAAGATGAAATGATTAAAGAAATCTTAAGCAATCCTTACACAGCTTCTTTTGTTAGAAAAAACAATATTCAAAATGATTATTTGAAGAACCATTTAAGTTCTTTCATTGATTGTCTAGATTCTTTGAAGATTTGTGAAAATTGTAAAGGGTTAGATGCGTGCAAACAAGCAAAAAAAGGCGAATATGTAACTTTAAATTGTGATGGAACTATTTATAATGAAGTCACTTATTGCAAACTTTATTTAGAGAAGAAAAGAAAAGAGAAGCGCCTTAGCTATTTTGTTAGATGTGATATTCCTGAAGCTTATGAGAATTTAACTTTAGATAAAGTAGAACCTGTAGATGATAATATTTCTAATTTAATGCTTGAATGTTACGACATTTTAGATGAAAAAAGGCATAAAGGCTTATATATTTATGGAGATCTTGGTGTTGGCAAAACATATATGTGTATGGCTTTAGCTAATAGTTTAGCTAATAAACAAAAGAAAGTTGCTTTTGTGAAAGTTAATTTCTTTGTTAATGAAATGCGAAAGCTTATTAGCATAAATAATGAAGAATATGATAAAACGCTTAAATCTTTAAAAACAGTTGATTATCTTATTCTTGATGATATAGGAAGTGAATCAGTTAGTGCTTATTCAAGAGATGACTTATTGTTTAATATTTTGGATTATCGTATGGAATATAAACTAACAACGATTTTTACTTCCAATCTTTCTAAAGATGCTTTATTAAAGCATTATACTTATGATGTAAAGGACAATTCTTCTATCATTAGAGCTAAAAGGCTTTATGAAAGAGTTGATATATTAAGTGACGATTTCGTCTTAGAAGGTAAAAACAAAAGGAGGACCTAATATGATTAGAAAAATAGGTGTTTTAACTTCTGGTGGTGATTCACCAGGCATGAATGCGGCAATTCGTTCGGTAACTCGTAATGCGTTAAGCAACGGTATTGAAGTTGTTGGCATAAAAGATGGATATAAAGGGCTTGTTGAAGGATTATATGAACCTTTTTGTAGAAAAAGCGTATCCGATATTCTTTCAAGAGGTGGCACACTTTTAGGAAGTGCTCGTTTGCCTGAATTCAAGGAAGAAGAAATTCAAATAAAAGCTTGTGAAAAGCTTAAAGAGAATATGATAGATGCCTTGGTTGTCATTGGCGGTGATGGCTCTTATAGAGGAGCTCTTGCTTTAACCAAAAGGGGAATCAACTGTGTTGGCCTTCCAGGAACTATTGATAACGATATACCTGGTACTGATTTTACAATTGGCTTTGATACTGCGCTTAATACGGTTGTAGAATGTGTCGATAAATTAAGAGATACTTCTACATCTCATCATAGATGTTCTGTTGTAGAAGTTATGGGCAATAGATGTGGAGACTTAGCTATTTGGTCTGGCTTATCTACAGGTGCTGAAATTGTTATAACTCCAGAGACTGGTTATGATGAAGAGGCTGTTATTGAAAAGCTTGCATATCTTGAAAGAATTGGCAAGAATCATGCGATTGTTATTGTTTCAGAAAAGATTACTGATGTAACCTCTCTTGCAAGTAAGATTACTTCTCGTACTGGTTTCTCTGGTAGAGCTACTGTATTAGGACATATTCAAAGAGGAGGAAGTCCAACTCCGTTTGATAGAGTTCTTGCCAGCAGACTTGGCGAGAGAGCTGTTGATTTGCTTCTTGAAGGAAAAGGTGGCAGATGCTGTGGAATTAGGAATAATCAGATATCTGATATCGCCATTGAAGAAGCATTAAATATGCCAAAAGATTCTAAACGTGATTTATATAGATTATTTGATCGCTTAGTGTAGTACAATTTTGTAGTTAGGAGGATATTTATGAGTAAATTTAAACAAACGAAGATTGTTTGTACACTTGGACCAGCTAGTAATAACTATAATACTATTTTAGCTATGGCTAATGCTGGCATGAATATTGTTAGACTAAATTTTTCTCATGGTGAACATGCTGATCATTTAGCTAACATTGAGCTTGTTAGAAAAGTTGAAAAAGAAAATAACTTAAACCTTGCTATTTTACTTGATACAAAAGGACCTGAAATTAGACTGGGCGATTTTGAGAACAAGGAAGAGCATTATAAAAAAGGTGATATTGTAACTTTATGTAAAGAAGAAATTATCGGCAATCATGAAAGAGTTACAATTAAATGCCCTGAATTATTTGATGATGTGCACGCTGGTGATACCATTCTTGTAAACGATGGCAAGCAACAACTTAAAATTTTAGAAAACAATGGAACTGAACTTAAGTGTGAAGTTCAAGTAAACGGTATTCTTTCTTCTAGAAAAGGATGTAATGTACCTGGCGTTAAACTATCAATGCCATTTATTTCTGAAAAGGATGCATCCGATTTAAGATTTGGTTGTGAACAAAACGTAGATTTTATTGCTGCATCTTTTGTTAGAAGAGCTGATGATATTTTAAAGATTAGAAAGATTCTTGCTGAAATGGGCAAGTCAAATATTTCAATTATTGCTAAGATTGAAAACCAAGAAGGTTTTGATAATATTGATGAAATATTAGATGTTGCTGATGGCATTATGGTAGCTAGAGGTGATTTAGGTGTTGAAGTTAGACCTGATCGAGTTCCTATTTATCAAAAATTATTAATTAAGAAGGCTAATGAGCACGGCAAACCAGTTATCACTGCTACTCATATGCTTGATTCAATGACACAAAATCCACGTTGTACAAGAGCTGAGGCAAGTGATGTTGCTAATGCTGTACTTGATGGTTCTGATGCAGTTATGCTTTCTGCTGAAAGTGCTGCTGGCGAGTATCCTGTTGAGGCTGTAAAGACAATGGCTGCAATTTGTGAAACTGCTGAAGATATTTTCCCATTCAGAGAGCATTTGGAACAAATGAAGCAATACAGTCAAAATACAATTCAAGATGCTATTGGCATTGCAGTATCTGATGCAACTCTTACTCTTCCAATTGGTGCGGTAGTTGTATTCACTCAAAGTGGAAGTACTGCTAAGGTTATTTCTAAGTATCGTCCAGCTTGTCCAACATATGCTGTAACATTCACTAAGAAGACTCAACATTCATTAGAAAATTATTCTGGTGTAACTGCTGTATTGTCTAATGTCCAAAATAATCTTCAAAATGATGATGAACTTGCTAGTGGAATTTGTAAGGCATTTGGTCATAAGCCAGGTGAAATGATTGTTATTTCTGCTGGATACCCTGCTGGTGAAGGTTCAGCTAATATGATGAAGATTATCACTATTAAATAATTTTGATAACAAATTATATTCATTAAGTGTGAGAAATCACACTTTTTATATTGCCCAAAAGAAAAAAGCAGGATGACCTGCTTATTGATATTTCTTTTTTGTTACTTCAATATTATTTAGAATGACAGGAATGACTATCGGATTTCTATTTGTCTTTGAATAAAGATAAGGCTCCAATGTATTCTTTATGCAGTTTTTTAAATCATTAAAGGTAACTTTTGATTTCATTGTTTCTTTAAGAGCTTCATAAACTATTGTTTCTGCTTCTTTAATCATTGATTGATTATCTTTGATATATACAAAGCCTCTTGTGACGATACCAGGTTTGCATAATATTTTATTTACTCTAGAGTCAATACATACAACAACCGCAACCATACCGTTATCAGCCAAAATTTGTCGATCCTTTAATACAGAAGTTGATAAGCCCGAAATGTCTCTACCATCAACATAAATGGCATCAGTTTGGATTCTGGTATTAGCTCTAAATACTTCACCATTTCTTAATACTAAGGCATCACCGTTTGCACAAATGAAACAGTTTTCTTCTGGAATACCAGTTTCTATGCCTGTTTGAGCATGTAACTTAAGCATTTTATATTCACCATGTACAGGCATAAAGTATTTAGGCTTAATTAGCTGTATCATTAATTTTTGTTCTTCTTTAGAAGCGTGTCCAGTTGTATGAAGCGATTGGAAAGTAGCATTTTCACATACTTTTGCGCCATTTCTAACCAGTTGGTTAATAATTCCCGATACATTTAAGGCGTTTCCTGGAATAGGGTTACTAGATAAGACAACTGTATCGCCAGGAATGATTTTAATGTATTTATGCACACCATTGGCAATCCTACTTAAGGCAGCTAATGTTTCACCTTGAGAGCCTGTGCACACAATACAAACTTTATCAGGTGGGAATGTATTTACCATGTCTTGAGTAATAAAAGTATCTTCAGGAACATCGATGGTTTTTAATTGTTTTCCGATTTCTACAACATTTTCCATTGATCTACCAAGCACCAATACTTTTCTTCCGCATTCAGCTGCGGCTTTAATTATTTGTGCCAAACGATTAACGTTGGAAGCAAAGGTAGAAACAATTAATCTGCCCGGAGTTCTTTTAGTGATATCTAATACTGTTTGAGCAACTTTCTTTTCAGAAATAGAGAAACCTTCTACTTCCGAGTTTGTTGAATCAGACATTAATAGCGTTACACCGCTTGCACCAATATATGCCATCTTTTGGTAATCAGCATTTGTTCCAACGGGAGTTAAGTCAAATTTAAAATCACCAGTTTCAACAATTCTTCCATTAGGAGTATTAATTAAGACACCTAGTGAATCAGGAATTGAGTGGATTGTATTAAAAAAACCAATCTTAAAATACTTAGTAGCAATCGAACTATCTTCATTTATTTCAATAATCTTAGTGTTAAATGTTCTTCTTCTTTCAGAAAGTTTCTTTTCAATTAAAGCTTTCGCAAAACGAGGAGCATAAATCTTATCAATCTTGCATGCCATCAACAAGAAGGGGATACCACCAATATGATCTTCATGTCCGTGAGTAATAATTAATGCTTTTATTTTATCTTGATTTTTAATTAAATGTGTAAAATCGGGAATTACATATTCAACACCAAGCAAGTCATCGTCTGGGAATTTTACACCAGCATCAACAATGATTATTTCATCGTCTTGTTGGTAACAATACATGTTTTTTCCAACTTCGCCTAAGCCACCTAATGCATAGACTAAAGTATCTTGCTTAGCGTCATAGTTAACGCCATTATACGCATTGGCTTTTCTATCTTTCATCTGCCCTCCATTATGTAATCTCAAAAATCAACTTTATTTTAAATTAAAAAAGATTATTATTCAATACAAATAGCGTTTGGATCCTCAAAGAAAGGGTCTTTTTTATTTATATGGTCATAGAATAATATGCCTTTAAAATGATCTAGTTCATGTTGCAAAACAATTGCTAAATAACCACTAGCTTTTATTTCAACATCTTTTTCAGTTAATAAATCATATCCCTTTACTTTAACTCTAGCGCTTCTATAGATGTAGCCTTCATGGTCTTTTACTACCGATAGACATCCTTCGCCTGATTTAAGATATGATTTTTCTACTGAGTTAGATACAATTTTTGGGTTAATCAAGGCATATTCAACTTTGACATTACCCTCGCTATCTTTAATGATAATAGAAGTCATTTTCTTAGGCACACCAACTTGTATTGCGGAAATTCCAACAGCAGGTCTAAGATTTTTTTCTTCTGCTATTTCATCAATAGTAGATTCATATACATATTTGTGCATTTCCATCAATAAGTCTTTATCTTCTTGACTTAATGGAAATGTAACGTCTTTACTTTTCTCTCTAATAAGAGGATTACTATCCTTTATTATTGTTTCATTATTTATAATCATATTAACCATTATAAAACTAATTAAACCATTATTTCTATGTTAAAATTATTTTATGCCAAAAAAAGATAAAAAAAAGAAAAAGAAACATTCATTGTTTCCAGCGTATTGTGATAAGCTTTTAATTATCACTACTTTCTTACTAGTTATATATAGTTCTATTATGATTGCCTCTGCCGCTATGGGAGAAGGAGCTGGTGATAGTTCAGTTATCACTAGAAGTGTTACAAGACAAGTTGTCTTTTTTGCCTTAGGCACTTTTTTAATGATTTTCTTTACAAGACATAATTTCTTGAAGTTGCTTACAATTAAGGCTTTTGATTTGGGCTATTGGGCTATTTTAGTGTTGCTATTGCTTACAAGGTTATCTGGTGCTACCTATGGTGCATATGGTTGGATTAGAATTGGCGGTATATCAATTCAGCCAAGTGAATTTTCAAAAGTATATATTATGATGTATGGCGCTAAGCTTCTTGGCAACAATGATCCTGAAAATAATAAGAAGAATTTCTTACGTTTGGTAGTAAGGGCATTTATTTATTTCGCGATTATTTTAGCTTACCAAAAAGACTTAGGAAGTGCTGTTGTACTTGCTGGTATTACATTTGTTATCTTGCTTGTACCACCTTATAAAGAATTAAATAAGTACCATTTTCGCATGCTTCTAATGATTCTTGGAATCATTGTAGCTATAGTGATAATTATGTTGCCTGGCTTTAATGAATATCTTTCTGAACATGCAGGAAGCAGTTATAAAATTGGTCGTTTCTTAGCTGCCTACAATCCATTCGCATATCAATACAGTACTGGCTACCATTTAATAATGGGACTTGTTTCTTTTGCTACAGGTGGCTGGTTTGGACTTGGATATGGTCAATCAATTCATAAATATATGAATTTCCCAAATCCTACTACTGACTTTATTTTGCCAGTTATTGTTGAAGAAATGGGCATTATTGGTGGTTTAATACCAATTCTTGTTGCCTATGGAATTCTTTTATATAAGTTAATGAGATATTCATTCAAAACTCCAAACACTTCGAGCAAAATGATTCTATCTGGAAGCTTTGCTTACTTATTCATTCACTTTGTCTTAAATGTTGGTGGTGTTAGCGGTTTGATTCCTTTAACCGGTGTTCCTTTATTATTGGTATCTAGTGGCGGTTCTTCTTTACTAGCTACAATGATGGCACTTGGAATATCGGAATCCGAAATTATCGTTTATCGTAAACAAGAGGCTTTAAAAAATGAGAGTAATAGCGGGCAAATATAAAAGAACACCTTTATTAACTCTTGACTCTTTAAAGACACGTCCCACTAAAGATATGGTTAAGGAAGCACTATTTTCTTCTATTGATGTTGAAAATAAGAATTTCTTAGATCTTTTCTCCGGGTCTGGGGCAATTGGTATTGAAGCTGTTTCAAGGGAAGCTAATGTAGTTGTTTTTAATGATTTAAATAAGGACGCATGTAAGATTATTAAATCTAATCTTGATAAGATAAAGGAAACAAGAACTATCTATAATTTAGATTATGTTTCTTGTTTAAACGCTTTAAAAGGGCAAACGTTTGATTATATGTATGTTGATCCTCCTTATGCGTTTGAGCATTATGATGATGTTTTTGATTTGGCACATAAGAACGATTTATTAAATGAAGGTGGAAAAATTATTGTGGAAGTAAGAAAAGATGTTAACTTACTAGACGACTATAATTGTTTCTATAAATACAAGGAAAAGAAATACGGAATTAGTAAATTACTTTACTATAGAAAGGCAAATGATGACTAAGGCAATTTATCCAGGCACTTTTGATCCTATTACAGAAGGGCATTTAGATATTATAAAAAGAGCAGCTGAAACTTTTGATGAATTATATGTAGCTATTATGTGGAATAAGGCAAAACATTGCACATTTTCTCTAAAAGAAAGAATTGAATTTATAGAAAGATGTACCAAAGATATTCCTAATGTAAAGGTTGTTACTAATGATGGCTTAACCGTAGACTTAGCAAAGAATTTAGGCTGTAAGGTGATAATTAGAGGTATTAGAGCCGTTACTGACTATGAATATGAATTAGCCCAAGCAACTAGTAATATGATGCTTAATAAGAATATAGAAACATATTTGATGGTATCTAAGCCAGAACTATCTTTTTTAAGTAGTTCTATAGCTAAGGAAATAGCTTCTTTTGGAGGCGATATTTCTAAGTATATTCCTAATGCAATCGTTAAAGATGTAATTGACACTTTAACCAAGAAATAATAAAAAGTAAAGGAACTAAAATGATTTTGTTTGTTGTTGGAATAATAGTCATTTTCGTTCTTTTTATTATTGTTTTTAGTAATAACGATAAAACTTTTCAAAAAGAAGCTGGGTGTAGAGGAGAAAAATTAGCAACAAATATCATTAAGTCAGTTCTTAAAGAAGGTGATTATCTCTATACTAATGTTTCTATTTCTTATGATGGCAAGAAAACAGAACTTGATAATGTTGTAGTAAATAAGTATGGTGTATTTATATTTGAAGTAAAAAATTATAATGGAAAACTTATTGGTGAAGAGGATGATTACACTTGGAAAAAATATAAAGATGATGGCTATGGGAATATTTTTGTAAAGGAAGTTAAAAATCCTATTAAACAAGTAAAGAGGCAAATTTATATTCTTGCAAGATATCTTAATAATTTTAATGTTTGGGTAGAAGGATATGCGATTATTCTTTATGCTAAGGGCAACATTAAAAGCGAATATCTAGTAAAAGATGTTAAAGATATAGATAAAGTTATTCATTCTTTTAAAAAGAATAGATTAAGTAA
>CAVDDT010000028.1:0-49553 GCA_963607765.1 Paratractidigestivibacter sp.
GTACGTAGCTTCATCTTCAAAGCCACATCTGCCATTTCCTCAGTTACAATTTCAGCTAAACCCCAGTATTCTGGATCATCTGATGTTACCTTGCCAAGCTTGTGCTTAGCAACATCGGTAATTTTCTTGCCTAACGCAATAATCTTCTCGCTAGGTTGTTTGTCCCCCATATGTGGAGGTACAACAGCTTTAGACATTTCTGGCATTTTTTACTCCTTCCACTTAGTAATTTCTTCTTTTAGCCAATTCGCAAACTTTCCAATACCTTCCCCGGTCTTTGCGCTAATTTCGATAATATCGCAATTAGAATTACGTCTGCCTATATATTCTTTACACTTATCTAGATTAAAATCAAAATAAGGTAGAACATCAATTTTATTAATCAACACAAGCGAACAAACTTGATACATCAATGGATATTTAAGCGGCTTGTCATCTCCTTCTGGCACACTTAAAATACTGATTGATTTGCAAGCACCCGTGTCAAATTCTGCTGGGCATACAAGATTTCCGACATTTTCTAAAATTATTAAATCATAATGGTCTTTTAATTCTTCTATACCTTGACGAGTCATATCCGCATCAAGATGGCACATACCACCTGTATGAATTTGAATAGAATCAACTCCTGTTTCTTTACTAACAGTAATTGCATCTTTATCAGAATCAATATCTGCTTCCATGACGGCTATTTTAAAATCATTCTTTAATAGATTAATTGTTTTTACTAGTGTAGTAGTCTTGCCAGAACCTGGAGAAGACATAACATTCAACAAATAAGTTTTTTCTTTCTTTAAAAAACATCTAAGATCATTAGCCCTCTTTTCGTTATTGGCGAAAACAGACTGTTTGACCTCGATGACTCTTACATCATTCATACTATCCCCTTTGTTAATATTATAACATTTTAATTATCCCATAAAAATAGCACATTTTGTATCTTTTACAATAAAATAATTATATGAAACAAAATGTTGTCATAGGTGCTATCGCTAGTGTTGATGCTGGTAAGACTACTTTATCAGAAATTCTTTTATATAAAACTTCAACAATACGAAAATTTGGTAGGGTTGATCATAAAGATAGCTATCTTGACTATAATACATTGGAGAAAGAAAAAGGCATTACTATTTTTAATAAAGAAGCCCGTTTTAGCTACAAGGACAAGGAATTTATTTATATCGATACTCCAGGTCATAAAGAGCTAGAAAACGAAAGAAATCGTTCTTTAAAAGTGCTTGACGGAGCTATTTTAGTAATCTCAGCCACATCTAATAATCTAAATAATGAAATTGATTTATACAAAAAGATATTAAGATTAAATCTTCCTTGTTTTATATTTGTCAATAAGATGGACATTGCCTACGATAGCGAAGATGTTATCTTGAATAAACTTAAAAATAATTTAACTCAAAATTGTTTAAAGTTAGATGATTTAAAAGAATTAGTTAAAGATAATTTGATAGAAGATGTCTATTCCTCTTTATTAGCGCATGAAATAGTGCCTGTTATCTTTGGTTCTGCTTTAAAAGACATAAACATCGATACATTGCTAGATTCGCTTGATAATTATTTAAAAGCGAAACCATACAATGACAATCTAAATTGTTACCTTTATCGAATAGATGAAAAAGGCTACGCTTATCTAAAGATATTAAGTGGAACACTCAAGAATAAAACTTCTTTTGGTTCAAATAATAAAATAAATGAATTATATGAAGTAAGTGGCAATTCTTTTAAAAACGTTCAAGAAGCTTATCAAAATGATGTTGTAGCAGTTAAGGGATTAAAAGATATTAAAGTAGGAACTTATTTGCCTTCTTTTCACAACGATTTAAACTACAATCTTGAAGAAGAAAAAATAATTGATGTGATAGGCAATAAATTCACCATTTTCAATAAAATAAAAGTATTAAATGATTTAATGCCTGAACTTGATATTCATTTAATTAAAGATAATATCTTTATCAATATTGAAGGACAACTTAAAGAAGAGATAGTTAAAAAGCTATTAAAAGAAGAATTTAAGTTAGATGTAAACTTCGTTTGCCCACAAATTGAAGAAGAATATATCGAAGAGGAAATTATTGAGGAAAAAGAAGAATCTCATTATATATACAAAAGAGAAACTATTTCTGATCAAGAACTAAATAGAGTTTTTAATAGTATTTATAAGCCTAAGGAAAAAAATCTAAAAACGGAAGATAAGCAAAAAGAAGATGAACAAATTCCAGTATATAAAGATATTTTATATATGATAGATGGCTATAATTTAATGCATAGTCTTGATGAATATAATGATGAAGATTTTTCTATATTAAGAGATAAAGTGATTGACATAGTGTGTGACTTTAAAGGATATGTTAACGCGGATTGCGTGCTTGTTTTTGATGCATATAAAAAAGAAGAAACAGTATCTAGAGTTATTGAACACGATAATATTACGATTGTTTATACCAAGAATAGACAAACAGCAGATGAATATATTGAAAGAAAAACAAAAGAACTAAAAGATGACTATAAGATAATTGTCGTTACTTCTGACTACCTTGAACAAATTAGGGTATTTGCCAATGGAGCTAGTAGGCTATCTAGCAGAGCATTTATTGAAAGATACAATAATTTTAAAAAAGATAAAATCAAAAATGATATAGTTTCCAATAGACCAATGCAGGATTTAAGAAAACTATTTGAAGATCAAGAAAAAGGCAAATAATCTAGGCACCCCTAAAACGATCATTTAGAAAAGAGGTTATTTTCTATAAGCCTAGATTCTCTTATTTTACTAAGAGCATATTCCGATAAAGAAGCTTCCTTAAAAGGAGTGTCAAACAAAGACTCGGGCATGTCTTTTAACTCTGATATTTTATTGGGTAGTTTACTTAATACAAAAGCTACTTCTTTACGTTCCATGATTTGCCTCTTTCACCATTATTCTAGATATCTTAAAGAAATAAATAATCACTAAAAAGGGTGAGAAAATAAAAAAATCAGCTGTCGCTGATAAATGTTTAATTTGGAGCAGGTGATGAGAATCGAACTCACGTAGTCAGCTTGGAGGGCTGAAGTTCTACCATTGAACTACACCTGCGCATCTAAGTGGTGACCTGGGCGGGAATCGAACCCGCGACCCTTTGATTAAAAGTCAAATGCTCTACCACCTGAGCTACCAGGTCAGACTTGGCTGGGATGGCTGGGATCGAACCAGCGAAATGACAGAGTCAAAGTCTGTTGCCTTACCACTTGGCTACATCCCAAGAAATGGTGGAGGGGGACAGATTCGAACTGCCGAACTCGTTGAGAGCTGATTTACAGTCAGCCGCGTTTAGCCTCTTCGCTACCCCTCCGTATCATTAATAGGCTTATTTATAATACCAAAACTGTACCCAATTGTAAAGAATAAATTTACTTTATTTTATTAAAAAATAAAAGGTACACAAAATGTACCTAGTTATTTATATCAGACATCTTAAACTTATCAACTTTTCTTAGGGCAATCTTGCACATAATATATGACAACACACCACTATTAGCTGCACCAATTAAACAAGCTGGAATGTCTATTTCCTTATACACATAAGAAGTATATGTATTAAATGTATCAATTGAAATAAAGCCAAATACTGTGCCTAGTCCTATACCTAAGGCAATGCCCACTATTGTAAGAAGAACAGTATCCTTAGAAATATATTTTTTAGTGACTTTAATTGAATAGCCATTGATCATTAAAGTAATAAGTTCTTTTTTCTTCTCCATAACAAACATTGTATAAAGATTTAACAAAACAAGAATTGCCATCAAGAAAGAAAGAATAGCATATATACCAACAATTGTTGTAGCTAGATTCTTTGTAATATCAAAAGCCTCTTTATGAAGTCCCTTAAAATCCTCCAACTTAATAAAGCCATCTACATCTTGAAGTTCTCTACTTAAGCTTTCTAAATCAACATCACTTGTATCAATAAGAATTGCATTTGTACTATATTCACCATCATTTATCTCTGTATAAGATTCTTTGTCCATAAACATTTGAGCAATATTTAAATAATAGGCAAAATAGCCACTAGCTTTAACTCTAGCATTTGCACCAGACAATGTCGTAAATTCAAACTCATCATTTATATCTTTATAAACATTCTTATAGGAATAAGTAATCCATAGGCCAGTATAAGGATCACTATTCTTATTGGTCATTGGATCTATATCAACTATTTCCTTAAAATCATCAATATCTTCAGGAACAATCAAGAAAGAATACAAACTTCCTCCGTCGTCATCCTTAATGATTGTATAAGTCTTCAAAACATTAACACTTGAAACATTATATTTATCTAATATCTCATTAAGCTCCTCTTTAGCACTATCATTTGAATAGTAAACAATTGAATCAAAACCAAAGTATTCACCAAATTGTTTATTAAAGTTCTTAGTTAAGCAATTGTTTAATGTAAAAGCTGTAACCACTAAGGCTGTACAACCACATACGCCAATTAAAGTACCAAGCACCCTTCTTTTATCGGCAACACAGTTATTGATAATTGTTTTATTAAACAATGAAATTTTCTTCCATAAACTAAATTTTTCATAAAATCTTGGTTTGCCAGAAGGAGGCTTAGGACCAGCTAGCAATACAACCGCATTTTCTTTTAGTATTAAAGTTGTTGCCCCATAAGTAATCAAAACAAGAAGGATTACTTCCATCAAACAAATTAAAACAGTTTCTTTACCGTTAAATGTTAAAATCAAGCCATTGTAGGTAGTGGCACTAATTATGGAGGTCATTGTCGTTTTTTGGACCAAGAAATATCCAATAAGAACGCCAATAATACATCCTAAAATAGATGAAATACCCGTAAACAAAATATATGTCTTAGTTATCTCTCTTGTATAAAAGCCTAACGCTTTTTTAGTACCAATTAATTTTATATGTTCATTAACCATTCTTAAAATAGAGAAATAACATACAAGCAAGCCAATAACTAAGAATAAGCCAGCCATTGTATATTTAACTTTATTTAAAATTTCAGAAATGGCCCTAAAAGAATGAATACTTGAACTATCTAAGCCAGTAGTATATGTTGCTTCATAGCTTTTGATAGAATCTCTTTTTTCCTTAAAATCATCAACAGTTAGCTTACTTTCTTCATATTCCTTTTTAGCATCTTCTAGCTCTTCTTTAGCATCATTTAATTGTTTCTTGAAATTGTTCAATTCATTTATTGCATTATTTAATTTGACAATAGCACCATTTAATTCGCTCTTACTACTTTCAAGTTTACTTTTTGCATTAGCTAATTGAACTTTCGCATTATCAAGTTTAGCCTTATTTTCATTGTAAGAATTAATTCCATCATTTAATTCCTGTTTCTTACTATCAAGCTCTTGCTTAGCAGCTTCCACTTGTTTCTTAGACTCATCTAATTTTGTTTTATACGTATTCAATTTTTCTTTTGCCTTATCAGCAAAAGACAAGATAGTATTATAGTCTTCCTTATAAGCATCATATTCATCAAATAAATAATTTATTGTGCTTCTTAAAGTTTCTTCATCAGAATCATTATAATAATCTTCTAAAATAGTATCTAAAATAATTGTTTTAGTATTACCATTCATATAAGATTCCGGATCATTATAATTGCTGATGTATTCAATATTATCGTTTATGTCATCAAAATCATCTTCATCTTTTTCTTCTTTAGCTAGAATTTCATTAATTTTACTAACATATTCAACATATTCATCACCAACCATTATTTCCTCATCAACGTCATAATAGAAATTATTTTTAACGTCTTCATGATTGCTTAAATAATTCGCAATGTAAGTCCCACCCTTAGTAGAAGGAATTGGTTTATTTATTTTTGAATAGAATAAGTCTTTATCAACAATTTCATACTTAGCCAAGCAAGAATATTCATATCCTTGTTTATTTAAAATCCTGTATGTTCCATTTATAAATTCTTTCATTAATGAAACTAGCTCATCTTTAGACATTTCATTAATCTTTTCTCTGCCTTCTCTTAAAGAATCAACAACTTCATCAGAATCAGAAAACTTAGTATTAAATTCATCTATATATTCTTGGGCAATTTCAATACCAGTTTCAGCTGTTTCTATCTTCTCTTCATATTCAGTGATTTGTTTCTCGGCATCATTAATTTGATTTTCTCCATCACTAATTTGTTTCTTGCCATCTTCAATTTGAGCATTAGCTTCTTCTAATAATTTTTCACTTTCATTGATTTGGCTTTCACTATTATTGATTGTTTTTTGTGCACTATTAATTTGTGACTTTCCAACACTTATCTTTTTAGAATTACTAGTAATTTGTTTTTCACCATCAGCAATCTTTTGTTCACCATCACTAATTCGCTTTTCACCATCATTGATTTGTTTCTCACCATCATAAAGCTTATCATCAGCAGCATCAATAACCTCATCAATGCTACTTAAAACTAAAGTGTTTTTGTTTTCGGTAATACTTGCAATAGCAGTTTCAACATTACTCTTTAAAGCATTAACGCCATCTTTATATTCATCAGAAAAAAGAGAATAGTCGTTAAGTGTTTCATCTTTAATCAAAATACCAGGGTATCCTACAAAAGCTTCTTTTTTAAAAGAGTCTTCACTTACAAACATAAAGCCATCAATGCCCAATCCATTTGTATAAGCTACACCAAACATATTCTTG
This sequence comes from Paratractidigestivibacter sp., assembly GCA_963607765.1. Lineage (GTDB taxonomy): Bacteria > Bacillota_I > Bacilli_A > Erysipelotrichales > Erysipelotrichaceae > Colivicinus. The sequence goes on from CAVDDT010000028.1 coordinate 6,692, forward strand.
TTTTGATGCATCATTGTGGGCTTACTTACAAGAGCTGTAACCTTATAAGTATAAGTAGTTAGATAGCCTGTTTTTGTTTCCTCTTCCATCAAAGAATTTACATCGTCAGTTTTTGAATCAAAATTAATTGCACGATTAATTAATTCAAGATTTTCACTATTATCATCTTCAAAAGCAATGACGTCACCTATTTTAATTCCTAGGTTACTTGCGGTAGTTTTATCTAGTGCTATCTCTCCTTTTGAAACAGGAAGAGTTCCTTCTATATCATATAGAATATCTATCTTCTCGCTGATTTGATTTACGCTTATTTGATTCAAATTGCCGTCAACTTTAATATACTCATAAGCATAATAGTAGCCTTCTACAGTATATGAATCATTTAATGATTCAATGGTATTTATATCATCTTCACTAAAGCCGTATGGATATAGTATGTTTAAATCGTGGAAATTAGCATTATCAGCAATATTATCAGCTATTTTTAAAGTAGCCGTACTTGAAAAACCGATTCCAAGAAAGATAGCTACCGCAAGGCTGACAAAAAGGCACACCGAAACAAATGCGACAATATTCTTTTTTATAATTGTGATTAAATCTATAAATTGTGTTTTTTTCATATTACCAAACTAGCTCAGTAGCCTTTGCACGATGCCTATTTACCGTTATCTCATAAGTATAACCATTTCTCATTCTAACTACCCTATCAGCCATTCTTGTGATTTCCTCATTATGAGTAACCATGATTAAAGTAGTGCCAGTCTTTAAAATTTTCTCTAGCACTTGTAATATTTCAATACTTGTTTGGTAATCTAAGGCGGCAGTTGGTTCATCCGCAAAAATAATTTTTGGATTTTTAACTAGTGCACGAGCAATAGAAATACGTTGTTGTTGACCTCCAGAAAGTCTAGAAGGATAATGCGTTCTTTTCCCATATAGGCCAACCATTTTAAGCACATCATCACTATCTAAAGGGTTTTTTACAAGCTCGCCAATCAAGTCTAGGTTCTGCTTGGCATTTAAATTAGGCATCAAATTATACGATTGAAAAACAAAGCCAATATTATCCCTGCGATATCTAGTAAGTTCATCTTGAGAAGCATTGAAAAGTTCCTTACCATCATAGATAATGCTTCCACTTGTAGCCCTATCCATACCGCCAATTATATTTAAAAAAGTAGATTTGCCACATCCTGATTCACCAAGAATAGCCAAAAATTCCCCCTTATAGACATCAAGATTAACACCCTTTAAGACATGGCTTATTCCATCACCATTCTTAAAATCTTTTTTAATGTCTCTGGCACTCAAAATAACTTCACCAGGCTTTTTGGCCTCTAGTAATCTATCTTCTTCATCAACCGCCAAAGCAAGCTCTAAAGACAATATTTCACAGGTATCCAAATCTTCTTGGCTATATTCCCTTTTAACGTTGATAAATTCTATACAACCAAGTTGTTCATGTTTGGTAGAAAAAGGAACACACACAAAAGACTTGATATCTATTCCTTTAAAATCCTCTTCTATTTCATTATCTTTATTATTTTTATAATCAACCAATTGAATAGATTTATTATCACTATATACTTTCCCTACAAGAGAATTATCTACACTATGACTATCATTTGTAAGATCAATATTGCCTATCCAATAGTAGGGACTTAATATCTTTTTATCCTCATCAATATACCAAACTACCGCAATATCACTTTCTGTAGTATCCAAAATAACCGAAATGCCACCTTTTAAGGCATCATATAAATTCGCTGCCTTAGTAACAGAAGATTGAATCTTTCCCATTGCCTGGTAATACTTAAACATTTCATTTTTAGCCATAACTTGTCCCCACCAAAATTATAAAAATATTATATTCTAGAATTAAGATTCTTTAACTTTTTTGCCTGAAATATGCTCAATATTTAATCTTAAACAAGCGACTCTATTAATGCCATTTTTAAGTTCGTCATCAATATAAGTTTCATCATCTGTAAAGTGTAAGGCTATTTTCTTGCAAACATCAAAACACTCTTCTTTATCTTCAATAATATCAATTGTCCCAAAAACAATTACACTATTAAAATCTAATATCCAACTGTTTTCATTTTTGTGTCCATCTCCATATATACAAAAAGAAGCCTTGTTATTTCTTCTTATAGAATCGATTTTTTTGCCATCCTTAGCACCATGAAAATAGATACAATTGTCTTCATAAACATAGCTTAATGGAACTGCATAAGGATAGCCATCATCTCCCGTTAAAGAAAGAACACCTCTTTTTTCATTGTTTAAAATGCTTAAGCATTCTTCCATAGACAACTCTTGTTTAAATCTACGCATCTTTCTAAACATTAAAAGCCTATCCTCTCTAAATTCTCATTAAATTGATTGGTAAACAATTTATAATAAGTACCTTCATGTTTCATCAACTCTTCATGAGTACCATCTTCAATAATCTTCCCTTTATCTATTACCAAAATTCGATCAGCATTAACGATTGTGCTAAGTCTATGGGCAATCACAAAAGAAGTCTTGCCTTTCATAATATTTTCAATGCCAAATTGAATAATCTTTTCTGTTTCTGTATCAATAGAAGCAGTAGCCTCATCAAGTATAAATATTGATGGCTTGGCAAGTACTGCTCTGGCAAAAGATATAAGCTGTTTTTGACCAGTAGAAAGTCTATTTCCGCCCTCTCCTACCAAAGTGTTGTATCCATCTTTAAAAGACATAATAAATTCATGGGCATTCACAAGTTTAGCTGCCTCTATTATTTCTTGTTTAGAAGCGTTTAAACTGCCATAGCGAATATTGTCTTCAATGGTCCCCTCAAACAAATGGGGAGCTTGTAAAACATAGCCTAGTTTAGAATGAAGCCAGCCAAGTGATCTTTTACGATAATCAACGCCATCAATTAAAAGTTCACCGCTACTTGGCTCATAGAATCGACAAACAAGATTAACAATCGTGCTCTTACCGGCGCCCGTTTCACCAACTATGGCAATTGTTTTGCCAGCTTCAACTTTCAAATTAAAGTCCTTCAATACCTCTTGTCCGTTATCATATTTAAAGTCAACATGTTTGAATTCAACATCACCAACAATGTCCTCATAATTTTCTATTTTAGGGTCCAAGATCGTTCCGTACTTTTCAATAACCTCAGGGCTATCAACAATTGAAGGCTCACTTTCAAGTAAAGAAATGATACGTTCTCCACTAGCTTGAGCCATTTGAAAATCTTGGAATAATATAGCAATTGTTCTAAGTGGTTCAAAGAATTGTTGAGAATATGTCACAAAGACATACAATACACCAAAACTTAGCGTTTTACTAAATACTAGTTGCCCACCTACCCAAATAACAAGCGCCATCGCAATTGAACTAATAAATGTGACAAGTGGCCTAAAGATACTTGTTAATCTTCCAGCTTTAAAAGAAACGTTATAAAAATTAGCCGTATCCTTTTTAAATTCACTGTAATTACTATCTTCTAAAACAAGCGTTTTAGTAGTCTTAGCACCATTAATGCTTTCATTAAAACCATTGGTGATAATTGAATTGCTCTTTCTTACCTCACGATAATTGCGCATAATTCTTTTTTGAAAATAGAACACAACCAAGGCAAGAATAGGCACCACAATAAGTACCATCCAAGTTAGAGTAACGTTGTATTTAAACATTACAATAGTGGAGAAAACCATCAATGGAATTCCCCAGAATAGTTCTGCAAAAGACCAAGTTAGGATTTCAGATAATCTAAAAATATCAGATGTCATACGCGACATTAACCAACCGCTTGGTGTTACATCATAGTATGAGAAAGATAAATTTTGAAGTTTCTCAAACAATTGTTTTCTTAAATCATAAGAAAAACCATTTTCTGTCTTAGCTGCCACCTTAAAGTACATAATATGGCAAAATGTAACTGCCAAAATAATGGCTAAATAAAGTAAGGCGAATGATAAAATGCTGTCAGCATTATTTCCACCAACAAAATCATCTAAAGCTCTCTTGTTTAATAAAGTAGTTAATACGTCAGATAAGGCAATGATGGTATTTAAAACAATTAAATAAACAATATATTTAGTATAAGGCTTAAATAATTTTAAAATCTTTTTCCACATTGAAAGATTTAAGCCATCATTAGAAAAATCTTTTTCCTCAAAACGATTAGACATTTAAACCCTCCATCATCTTTTGACTTTGAATATCATTAATTCTCTTATATAAGCCATCTTCTTTAATCAAATCTTCGTGTTTGCCAACAGCACTAATCTTTCCATCTTCAATAACTACTATCTTATCGGCATCCTTAGCACTAGCTACTCTTTGTGTGATGATAATCATTGTTGATGCACTAGAAAGGTCTTTTAAAGACTTTCTAATTTTGGCATCAGTTTTAGTATCAACAGCACTTAAAGAATCATCAAATATAATAATTGGCGTGTTATTCACGATCGTTCTAGCTATCGCAATTCTTTGTTTCTGGCCACCAGATAAAGTAACACCTTTTTCACCAACAATTGTCTTATATCCCTTATCAAAGCTTTTAATTACTTCATCAACTGAAGCAATCATGCATGCCTTCTCAATAGCCTTTGAATCAATTGACTCATTACTTGTCTTAATATTTTCATAAATTGTTTTAGAAAACAAGAAAGACTCTTGCAAGACAACACCAACATTTTTTCTAAGATAGCCTTTAGCTATATCATTAACATCATAGCCATTAATTGTAATAGAGCCGCTGGTCACATCATATAGTCTGTCCAATAAGTGTATAAGACTGGACTTTCCACTACCAGTAGGGCCAATAATAGCTACTGTTTCACCTTTTTTAATATCTAAATTAATATCTTTTAGAATATATTTATCATCGTCATCATACTTAAAACAAACATCATTAAAGATAATATCTCCATTTAAATCAGGAGTACTTCCACTTTCTAAGTCCTCGGCTTTTTCATCTAAGATTTCACTAATTCTTCTACAAGATACAACAACCTTGCCGAAATCAGATAAGATTCTACTTAAATTTCTAATTTGATTTAAAATGGTTGTTTCATAACTAATAAAAACCAAGAAATTACCAGTACTTATTTCACCATTTGATACAAGTTTTATTCCAATTAAAATGATAGTTAGGATGCCAAACATATTAACCATATAACTGAATCCCCAGTTATAGCCTAAGGATACAATCATCTTACTTGTGACATTTTTATATTCATCTGATAATTTTAAGAATTTATTTAATTCATATTTTTCTCTATTAAAAGCTTTAATTACTCTAACGCCATTTAAAGCTTCACCAATGTCAACCGTCATAGCAGCTTCTTTTTCATCAGAATCGACGAATTGTTTTTGGATACGATTAAAGAAATAGAAACAAATAAAGAAAATTATCGGAAGGGTAAGAAGCACGATATATGATAGCTTTACATTTAAGCTAAACATTACATACAAGGCAAAAACAGCACTTGTGATAGTAGCTACTATCTCTTCTATTTGGCCAGAAAAGAAGGTTCTAATACGATCAACATCACTAGTACATCTTTGAACCAAATCACCTGTTTGAACTTTTTTATGATAGCTAAATGGAAGATGCTCAATATGAGTATATAAATGATTCTTCAGATTCTCATTCAATCTTTCCGCAACAATTGTTTGATGGTAGTACCTAAGAAACATAAAAAGCGCGCTTAATAATGCAACTACTACCAAAGCAATAGCCAATATATAAAGATTTTCTCTTATATATTCTTTGCCACCAAGAAGTTTTTCAAAAAGAATTAAGATTGAATTAGTTGTTTCTCCATCATCTATAACGCTATCAATTGTATAGCCAAATATTAGGCTGCTTAAAAGTGAAATAATAGAAGACAAAATGACGAAAAAAAACACGCATATTAAACGTATTTTTTGTCCTTTTAAGTGATCTAAAATAAGCCTAACACTTTTCATCACTATTAATTTTAAAACTATCCTTGTCTTTTTCAAGAGTACTCTTATGCATGTTTGAAAGCCTTCGCTTATAAAAATTTGTTGACCTAATAAATAAACTTAAGGAAGCTTTTAAAAGCAATAAGCAGCCTAAGAATTTAAGCCACAATACAAAGGCATCAACGTCTTCCCAAGTACCAACACTTTCAATCTTTCCTGAAAAAGCAAGTAAGAAGAAAATAATAGCTCCTAGCCAATAAAAGAAAGTTCTTCCGGTTAGTAAATTAAAGTATTCTTCTTTGCCTGGTCTAATAATCAAAAAACAAACCAAGCTAACTAAAGCTGCTGCTAAGGCAATATATGTTTCTTTATTATCATCTATAGCTAAAGCCAATGTTAAGAAGACATAAAATAAGCTGTAAGTGATTGTTCTAAGTGTTATCTTCATAATTCAATTTCTCTTAAATCCAAAAAGATGGCATCCGCATCTTCTTGATTAATATTATATCTGCCAGCATCTCTTGCGTATACTCTAATGCCAGCATTTTTACCCGCAAGAATTCCATTATAAGAATCTTCTATTACTATCGCTTCATCTTTATTAACGTTTAATTTTTCTAAAGCCTTTAAATATATTTCAGGATCAGGTTTAGATTTATTGATGTCATCGTTGCTCAATAAACAATCAAACGTATTTTCCAAATCACAATCTTTTAAAAAATTATCAAGCATATATCTATCTGACACTGTACATAAAGCTAATTTATATTTTTTCTTTAGTTGTTTTAACGAATCTAAAACATCATCAAATAAATAGTTCTTATAATTAATTACGTTTTCTTTATTGAAATAATCAGTATTTAATTTTTCAATTGTTTTAATATCCAAACCACTAATAGAAGAAAGATAGCTATAAGTATCTTCCATGTTTAAACCAACTATTTTATAAATTTGTTCTCTAGTTACACTACAATATCTATTTAGCCAAGTATATGTACCATTAATATAATATCTTTCAGAATCAACCAAAGTGCCATCCATATCAAAAAGAATAGCCTTATACATCACTTAATGCCTCATATTTTTTGTCGATTTCAACCTGAATCTTAACTTGTTTATAAGTATGAATGAACATAGGCACAAGATAAACAATAGCCGTAATCCAAGCAATTTGATCTAGAAAAGTAATCGTATTAAAGCCAAACATTGGCACAAATACAATTGAAATAATTGTTCTTGCGAACATTTCAATAACACCGGCAAATACCGCTCTAAATGAATAGCCCAAGCCTTGTAAAGACATTCTTGAAATATAAAGAATACCAAGACATGGATAGAAGTAGCCCATTCTTCTTAAATATGCATATGAAGAATCTAAAGCTAGAGTTTCTTCAGCATCCAAGAACAACATGCTTAAGCTTCTACCAAAGAAGAATAAGATGACACCAGCAATAAATCCGTATACAATCGCAATCTTCATTGATTCTATAAAGCCTTCTTTAACTCTATCCATTCTTTTAGCACCATAGTTTTGAGACAAGAATGTTGAACATGCTGCACCAAATGCATCAAATGGACAAAGCATTAATTGTTTTATCTTAGCTCCAGCCGCAAAAGCTGATACATAAACCGTTCCCAAACTATTGTTGGCTGACTGCATAACCATTGAACCTATTGCCGTAATAGAAAATTGAAGTCCCATAGGTAAACCATTGCCTAATAGCCTTTTGATATGTTCTAGTGATAATTTTCTGTTTTCTTTTGCCGGATGTAATTTTTCAAATTTTAAGGCAATGAGAATTAAACACAAAATGCCACTTACTGCTTGAGAAAACACGGTTGCGATAGCTGCGCCAGATGTTCCCCACTTTAATACAAGTATGCAGTAAAAATCTAAGAAAATATTTAAAGTAGCTGAAAAAGCCAAAAAATAAAATGGCGTTTTAGAATCACCAATAGCTCTTAAAATAGCGCTCAAATAGTTATATAAAAGTGTAAATGGTATGCCATAGAAAATAACAACAATATAGCTATATGAATATTCATATATTTCCGCATTTACTTGTAGTAAATTTAAGATTGTTGGAGTCAGCAAAACAGTTAAAGCTGTTATTAATATTGCAAAAATAAATGTCAAGACTCCACCATTAAAAACATAGTTCTTCATATCTTTAATGTCTTTAGCACCAAATCTTTGTGATACCAATATCGCAAATCCTTGTGTCAAGCCATTGCAAAAACCTATAACTAAAAACTGCACAGAAGTAGTAGATCCAACACCAGCAAGTGCTACACTTCCAAGCGTTTGTCCAACTATAGCGGTATCAACAATGTTATAAAATTGTTGGAAAAGATTTCCTAAAAGTAAGGGAATAGAAAAAGCCAAAATTAACTTAAATGGCTTGCCACTTGTCATGCTACCAGTCATATCCATCCTCCATTAAAAACAATATAAATTATAAAACATATTATCTTAAATAAAAGGTGCCTCTTTAAAGAAACACCTAATATCTTATTTAATTAGATCGGTTGTTGATCTAGCTGATATCAACAAAGTCGAAATATTGTGAAGATAAGCAGTAGTTGTAGGAGGTAACACGCCCATTACACCAAGAGCTATTAACATTGAATTAAATGACATAATAAATCGATAATTTGAATGAATTCTTCTCATCAATAGCTAAATATAAATGACTATACTCATCTGGAAGATTATCAAATAATTCTTGTTTCTCTGGATTGATAGTGCATTTTTCATCCTCGAAAACGAAATGATAGCTACCAATAATTGTACGTTTTTCATTAACGGTACTTGCAATGCCATGAGCTACAATATAATTAACTTTGGTATGAAGTCCTTTGTTATGGAAAAACCTTTTTTCCTTAGCTTTATCAATTACTGCATTAGCTATACTATGAGGGAAATGTTCCTCAAGACAAGCAGCAGTCACACTGGTATAAACTTTCTTTGCGTCTTTGCTACTTAAGATTTTTACTCCAGCAGTTCCAAGTAAGAAACCATATGCTAGAAATTTTCCTTTAACAAAAGGCATAATAATAAGCCTTCATTCTTTAGACTATTATAAACATAATTGTGTAAGTCTACACTAACATAGCGATGATGGTATAATGGCACTAGAGGTAATAAAAATGATCGAATTTAGATATGATACACAATTGCTTATTGAAGGAAAGGGATTAAATGAGGATACTATCACTGAGTACTTCAACAATAACTTTAAGGGTGATTGTTTACTTGCGGTAGGTGATGATGAATTAATTAAAATTCATTTTCATACAAATGAGCCATGGAAAGTGCTTGAATATTGCAGAAGTCTTGGCGAAATTTATGACATTGTTGTGGAAGACATGGACAGACAATCTCGTGGTCTAAAAGGATAAATTTGAAATATCTAACTGATGTAAAAGATGTAAAAATATATTCTCTATCAGAGCTAATAACTTTCTTTAGAGAAAAGAATATTCCTTGTGAGAAAATAAGATTTTTTGTTAATGAAGATCGAAAAGATCCAAAATGCTTCGGCATTTATCAAGATAAGGATACAGGAAATTTTATTGTCTACAAAAACAAGAGTGATGGTACACGTTTCATTAGATATAACGGAAGTGATGAAAAACAAGCTGTCGATATTTTCTTTGAAAAGTTAAAAGAAGAAATGGCTTTAAGAGAAAATAAAAAGAAGACCGTTTCTAAGAAAACATTGAATCCTTTTATAGTTGTAGGAATCTCAGGTGTTATAGTTTTTCTTCTTATAGGAATGTTTTCTTTTTTCTCTCCTAAAAAAGGATATTACATCATAAATAATGAACCATACTATTATTCATCTAGTTGGTGGTACTATGATGAAGTTTTAGATGATTGGTATTTATATGATGGCACACCGGATGACTATAGAGATAATTATTATGGCAACTATAGTCAAGATTTCGATTTTGAAGAAATAACAGATTCTAATAATTACAATGAATATTCGGACAGTGATTTTGATGACTATGATTATGATTCATGGGACTCCAGTGATACCAATTGGGATAGCGACTGGTAATGTAACCACTTTCATCTAAAAAGTATCTTGTAAATTATAGGTCAAGTAATAAACTAGGTAATATGGATAAAAAATTGCTTAAATATACTTGGCCTATTTTTATTGAATTAGTACTTCAATTACTCGTTTCAAATGTCGATAAAATAATGGTAAATAATGTATCAACAACAGGTGCTAGTGCTATTACAAATGCCAGCAGCATCATGGATCTTTTGATTATTGCCTTTTCTGTTATTTCACTTTCAATTACCATATTATGTTCACAATTCTTTGGCAACGGCAATACTAAAAGAGTTGAGCAATTATATGCCTTAGGTCTTACTTTAAATGGCGCCTTTGGATTAATTATCACTTTTGTATTATGGATACTAGGCAAAAAAATATTCATTCTTATGCAAGTGCCAGATGTATGTTTAAATGAAGCTGTCTTGTATTTAAATATATGCGCAATAGGCTTGCTATTCCAGGGACTATATAACAGCTATACAGCTATGTTTAGAGCCAATGGTTGGATGAAACAAACAATGTTTGTATCAGCCATCATGAATGGTCTTAATATTATAGGAAACTATTTTTTAATTCCCCATTTTGGAGTTGGTGGTGCAGCTATTTCATCGGTGCTATCAAGAATCATAGGAATGATTATGTTGGCTATTTTATTTAATTTATTAAGCCCAATCAAAGTAAATCTTCATTGTTTAAATCCATGGCCTACAAAATTATTTAAAACAATGATTTCTATTGGATTGCCAAGTGGTGGCGAGTCATTATCGTATAATGCATCACAAATGGTAATACTAACTTTTATTAATACACTTGGAAATTCTATTGTTAAAGTAAGAACGTTTGCCAACATGTTTGCGATGATTGGCTATCTACTAGGATGTGCTATCTCTCAAGCAAGTCAGATAATAGTTGGCTACATGATTGGTGCAGGTGATAAAGATGGCGCCTATAAGGAAACCAAAAAAGCAACTCTTCTTTCTGTCTTAATAAATGGAACTACCGCATTAATAATATTCTTATTCGCTAAACCGTTGTTCTCACTTTTTATCGAAACAGAATATCTAAACATTGCTAAACAAGTAATGTTTGTGGACTTTATTCTAGAAATCGGAAGAGCTGTCAATATGACAATGGTAAGATGTCTTCAAGCTGCGGGTGATATAAAGTTTCCTGTATCATGCGGTATCTTAAGCATGTGGTTTGTTTCAATTCCTATTGCCTACTATTTTGGAATTGTCCAAGGTCTTGGACTAGTTGGCATTTGGATTGGAATGTGTGTTGATGAATGCTTAAGAGGAACTATTTTCATCATTAGGTGGGAAAAGGGGACTTGGCGTAAGAAAGAACTTATTTCTAATTTATAAAAGAGAGAATCATTTGATTCTCTCTTTTAATGCGTTTAATGTGACATTGTAACTATCGCTTTCATATGGGTAATCTATTTGTTTATATTTAAAATTTGGATTATCTTTTTTAATTAACTTAGTAACAATATCTTTCATAAGATTAGGATTCTTAACTAAGATAGGCCCAATAATATGTGTTCCATAAATATTATTTACCTTATATCCCTCATATCCATCATTTGGCAAGTTTGAATCCTTGAAAATATAATCGAATAATTTAATGTCATCGTTTTCAGAAATAATTGAGCACTTATTAATAAAGCCCACAACTTCGCCTATTTCCTTATTTGAAACAATGACATCACCAGTATAACGATTATTAGTTGTCTTAGTACTAATAGGAACAATATTTAAAGCTTTTTTATCATCGATAGATTTTCCAAGAAGTTCCATGCTATTTCCTGTGAAAAATAACATTGAATTCTCTTTAATCGCCTTATCCAAGCTATCTTTTCTCTTTAATAAATCATCTAAGGCAACAAGCTGATTTTTTTCTGTCCCACTTCCGCAATAGATAAAATCATATTCCTCAAAATTAATTTCATCGCCCAATGTTTTTTTATCAACGCTAACTTCTATGTCTTGGTCTTCTAGATGTTTCTTTAAAACGACTATATTACCATATTCGCCATAAAGGTTCATTAAATCATAATACAAATGTAATAATCTCATTTTTTAACCTCTACTCTATTTAAAAGCTTATGTTGATCGGAGAAACAAGTAATCGCATAAATATGCCCTATAGCATTATCTTTCATATAATTGATAGCTGCTTCAATATTCTTTTCAATATACACCTTATTAAAATCGATTCCAGCATACAAAAATCTTTCAGCTACATCACTCGCATATCTTCCAGTTAAAACGATCTTTTTAATATTAGGGCTATTAAGCATTTCAAAATCAATATCCCATAGCCAAGATGTTTCACTAGTAAAATATTTTCTAGATATCGCATCAACCATCACAAAAGCCGTAACATCTTTTCCACATTGTGTTGCGACTCTTAATGATTGGTCATAAGAAATAGAATTCTCGTGTTTAGAAGTAAGTAAAGTACCACTCTTATTTCCTACATTAAATTCAACTACTCTACCATTTTTTAAAATATAGTTATTTAATGTATCAGCAACAACCTTAGGATCAATATTTAATTCTCTAGAAATGGCATAAGTAGCCAAAATATTATAGGCATTATAGATGCTCTTTAAAGCTAAGTTAATCTTATACTCATTATCGATAATTAAATAGCCTTCATTTAAATCAACATCAGTAATGTGATACTTTGGACTATGCCTTTTAAAATCACATGATGTACATTTATAATCGCCAATATGGCCATAATGATGATAAGAATATATCATCTTAGACTTACACTTTGGGCAATATACACCATCATCATAAACACTAGTGTTTGTTTTAGTACTGCCATTATATTCATCAATTCCAAAATAAATATCGTTGTCACTTCCAAAAGCATTCACGAGTGGATCATCACAATTTAACACAAGTTTAGAACCATCATGAATACTCTCTTTGATGATATTAAACATCCATTCAGGATGGCCGTTTCTAGTCATTTGATCACGATATAAATTAGTAATTACATAATGTGTCGGAATAAAGTGTTTAAACGTATGCCTTGCATATCTTTCGTCTGACTCAAGAAGTACAACATCTGTTTTAACTTCTCCCTTTAGGTTGCAATTATCAAGAATAAAAGTAGTAACACCCTCTATTTGGTTTGAACCTTCAGAGTTATACGCAACAGTTAAGCCACTTTTTTTAAGTACTTCATTAATCATTTCCACAGTACTAGTTTTGCCGTTTGAACCAGTTACTGCAATAACATATTTAGGAAGCTTTACTTTACTTAAAATGTTTGGATCAATCTTTAAAGCTATTTGTCCTGGCAAACTAGATCCTTTTCCTACTAGCTTGCCAACAATTCTAACTAGCTTACAAACTATAATCGCAAGTGTTTTCATGATTACGAAAGTCTACTTCCTTCTTTAAGCGAAGATGTAATTACTTCAATCTTATCATCTTCAGCTCCGCAAATAATCATACCTTGTGATTCAACGCCTCTAATCTTAGTAGGCTTTAAGTTAGCTAAAACAATAACTTTTTTGCCTACAAATTCCTCTGGTTTAACTGCAGAAGCTATGCCTGAAACAATTTGTCTAACTTCTCCATTACCAATATCAATCTTAGAAACAAGAAGCTTATCAGCCTTTTCATGTTTCTTAGATTCTAATACCTTGCCTACTACCATTTCCATCTTGCCAAAATCATCAATACTGATTTCTGGTAAATGGTTAACAGTAACTTCATCTTCCTTTAATTTTTCTTTTAAAGCCTCTTCATCAATTCTAGAGAAAAGAATTTCAGGCTTTTCAGTTACTTTATAAGAATCGACAGTGCCAAACTTGTTGTCTTCAAAAGACGTCTTAACATTTAGTTGAGCATAGATTCTATGACTTGTGCTAGGAATAAAAGCCTCAAGTTCAACAGTACACAATCTAATGCCTTCTAAAATTGTATATAAAACATCATTTAATCTTTCATTATCACCATTCTTGCTTAACTTCCAAGGTTCTGTTTCGTCAATGTATTTATTAAGTCTTGCAAGTCTTGAGAAAATAATCTCTAGAGCACTAGGAATGTTTAAGGCATCAACTTTTTCATCAACTTCCTTGTCCATTAATTCTAAGAAAGAAATAACTTCTAAATCAAGTTCAGTTGGATTGTTGTTTTTAGATACTGAACCATCAAAATACTTATTTGCCATTGAAATAGTTCTATTTACTAAGTTACCCAAAACATTACATAAATCACTATTTCTTCTTTCAACCATTAGTTCTTCTGAGAAGTTTCCATCAGAACCAAATGGTACTTCGCTTAATAAGAAATAACGAATTGTATCAACGCCATAGTCCTTAACAAATTCTCTTGGATCCTTGTAGTTTCCTTTTGATTTGCTAATCTTGCTGCCGCCAATTGTTAACCAGCCATGTCCATATACTTTCTTAGGCAAAGGCAATCCTAAAGCTATAAGCATAATTGGCCAAATAATAGTATGGAATCTAAAGATTTCCTTTCCAACCAAGTGTAAATCAGCTGGCCAAAATTTTTGGTATAAAGAATCATCTTCGCTATTATATCCAAGAGCACTAATATAGTTAGTTAGGGCATCAACCCAAACATAAACCGTTTGTTCAGGATCAAAAGTAACAGGAATCCCCCATTTAACGCTTGATCTAGATACACACAAATCTTTTAAACCAGGTTTTAAGAAGTTGTTGTACATTTCATTGTATCTAGACTCTGGTTGCATTAATTCGCGATGAGTACTTAAATAATCTTCAAGTTGTCTTTGGTATTTTGATAGCTTAAAGAAATAAGCGCTCTCTTTAGCCAATTTTACTTCTCTACCGCAATCTGGGCACTTACCATCTTTAAGTTGAGACTCTGTCCAGAAAGATTCACATGGTGTACAATACCAGCCTTCATAATAACCTTTATAGATATCTCCTTGATCATATAATTTCTTGAACACTTTTTGTACACAAGCAACATGTTCCTCATCAGTAGTGCGAATAAATTTATCATATGAAATATCTAATGATTTCCATAAATCTTTCGCATTATCAATAATTGGATCAACAAATTCCTTTGGTGTACAACCTTTTGCCTTAGCTCTTTCTTCAATCTTTTGACCATGTTCATCAGAACCAGTTAAAAAGAAGACATCATAACCTTTTAATCTTTTATAACGAGCTAGCGCATCAGCAATTACAGTTGTATAACAATGTCCAATATGGAAATTGTCACTTGGATAATAAATAGGGGTTGTCACATAATAAGTTTTCTTTTCTTCCATAAAATACCTCTTAAAAAATAAAAAAGGTAGCACAAGGGTGCAAAGCACGGTACCACCTTAATCTTTATCTTAATCTCTTAACGCGAGAACACGTCTAGCCTTACATATCAAACTAGAAGTTCCAGATCCATCTTCATTGTCGTACACTACTCTTTTTCACCAGCCAAGAGCTCTCTATTAGTTTAAACAACTACTCTATCTTTCTTAACTTTATTAATTATACACTAAATAGCTAAAAAGCTAACAGTTACAGATAATAGAGTTAAGACAAAAAGTGACATTACAATTGTTTCTACAACCACTTCCAAATATTCTTCCATTAATTCTTTCATCGTGCATATCCTTTTATCGAACTATCGATGCTAGTGTTAAAAAGAGGCAAAGAAATCTTATAGTTTAAAGTAATCAAATAGTCTCTTCTAGTATTTACACTATTTTCTTCTTTCTTTTCAAAGTACCAGCCATTGTACCTAGAATCACTTAATAAAGAATTCAAATCATATGTGTAATATGATGATTGAAAATTGTCAACAGCAGCGCTATGCAAAAGTCTTGCGTTAAGCATTTGCGTACTAATCGAAACAATAGTTGTAAAGACAAAGACCAAAACAATCGTAATAATCATTGTTGCCATATATTCAAACATGTTCTTCATGCACTCTCTACCTCCTTTTCATCTACAATTATCAATTTGGCTTTCTTAGCTAAAGTTTGCCCATTATATCTAAGGATGTATGTGACGTCTTTTTCTCCTGGCTTACTAGTATCAATATTGGCATAATCATCTAAAGTAATATAAGAACTGATATCTTCATTTAAAGAGTTACTTGCATATACTCTATCTTCGTAATTAAATTTCTCATTTACTTTGATCAATACATCTTTTACCCTAAATTCATTTACCTTAACTTTAGAAGTTACTCCACTTAATTCCGGGATGTTAACTTCTTCTTTTATGTAAGATACATTCATTCCAAGAAGTTTAGTTAAAAAGAAAGATATAAAGATTGAATAAATAATAATACTTACAACAGCTTGAAAGATTGTATCGCCATATTCATCAAATAAAAGCCTCATATTAATCTTTTCAACCAACTTATAATAATCATATTTATTTGATTATTATTTCCCTTAAAAAACACATTCATAAAAATATTAAAGACCATAACGCTAGCTAATGCTGCAAGCATCGTCAATGCCTGGTTTGAAAATAATTTGCGCATCTTATTCCTTTCTAGCCTTTCTTAAGACCTCAATTAATTCATCTTTATATTCACTTGTATTCCAAATCGAATTATCATCAAGTGTATTTAAATATTCTTCACTTATATATCTTGAATAAATAGACAAACTTTCTCTATAATCCTTATCGTCTTCACCTTCACCTAATATATAAAACTTTCTTGTGACACTAGCTTTTTTGCCACCAGAATTCTCTACATAAAATTCAATTAAAACACTTCCCTTTTTACTAATATCTAAGCCATTAGGATTATAGACGGTGTTGCCATTATCGTAAGTGATATAAGAAATCTTAATCTTGTCACTTATATCACCATCAAGTTCATCTAAAGCCTTTCCATTTACACGCTTAACTAAATCATCTATTTTAATTGGCGTATCATCTACTTCAAAAGTTGTATATCCTACATAAATATTAGGAGGCTTACGATCATATCTAGCGGTGAGATTAATATCACGATAGGTTCCTTTTTCAATCTTTTCTACCTTATTTCCATATTCGTCAAAGAAGCCCAAGAAATCATAGCCTTTTTTATAGGCACTAGGTATTTTTACTTCATCATTGATAGTATAAGTATATGTAGGCGTTCCTATAAATTCGCCACCATCCAAATTGTAATTAATGGAATATTTGATTGGATGAGAATAAACGGTTCTTTGAGTAGGAACTTGTGGATTTTCTCCATAGATTCGATTATATGAAGTATCAAAGCGCCAATCTTGGCCATCGCTCCATTTAGTTACATAAGAATACATCTTTGAAGTTGTTGTCGCCCAAGTTCCAACAATAATGGTTGAGTTTCTACCATTTCCAGGATTACTAGACATCTTAAGTTCCAAATATTGACAGCTTGTATTAATACTAGGATTCCAGTTGCTTAAATAATCATGCTTGCCTACACTTGCTATTTGTCTACCATCACAATACAGCTGTAAAGGTGGCGCCTCATAGTTTGTATAACCGCGATTATCATAAGTATCAACATCCGCATAAAAATAAACCAGCTTTGCCTTATAGCCAAAATTCCAAGTAAACAAAGTTTTCGCATCAGTATTATTCCAATAATAGTTAGCCCCATCATAAGCATAATATTTAGTTTCGCCATCCTTAGTTCTAACATCTTTAGAACTTGGAACTGTAAATGACCAATCAGACCAAGCTAATGGAAGCTTTCTTCCATATTGAATGGCACTCACTTCATTAGAGTCGCCGCTTTTTTCAGTTGTCCAGTCACTATATCCTGGTTTAATATCTTCACCATAAACAACACTTGGAAATACAAGTAACAAGCTTAGTATAAATAAACATATCTTAAGCAATTTTCTCATTGTCGTTTACCACATCGATAATATTAACCAATTTCTTGTTTAAAGTTTTTTCCTCTCCCAAGAAGTTATTGTATCTATAAGTGATATAAGCATAGGCCAATCCCTTATATGGATCAAAGTAACCATCGACCTCATAAGTTCCATTAGTACTTTTTAAAGTATTCAAATTATCCTTATATAAATTTAAATAAGTATTACTATCACTAATTTCTTTGCGCTTATTATTAGTATTGTAATAAATATCTTCAATATTCTCCTGCATAACAATTTGTGTATTAGACATAGCTAATAAACTAATTCTATCTAATTCATCATAGCGAATTGTTAGATCATACACATGCATCAAAATTAAAGATATGCATACACCTATTACCGTAAGGCCCATCGCCCTTACCATTATTTTCATAGATTTACACTCCTAGCAATAGAGTTCATCATAAAATTAAACATCGTAAACATTGAAACTAGCATTTGTACAGAAAATAATAGTGTCGGCACATAGCCAAGTGCTTCAATACTGCCAATAGAATCGTTATTTCTAATAGTCTCGGCTTTATCTAACATCTCTTGATTTCTAATAATTAGATTTGAAATTCTTTCTTTGACATCACTTTTGCCAATATTTTGAATTGAATATAGAACCTTCATCGTAGACTTTGCATCTTCTAAATCAAATTCTTCCAAGAATTCGTTATAAGGTTTGATTGAAGTAGGATCCTTTTTGGTTTCGTTTAAAAAGTTTCTAAGTTCTTTTCTCATTCCATAAGAAGCTGTATTTTGGGAGTATTCAATCGCATTTAAAACCGTAAGATTTCCTAAAGTTAAAGAAATTTCTCTAAGCCATACTGGAAATTCGATAGTAAAGGCTTTGGTGATGGTTTTATATGCTCGATTAAATAATCGCTTTTTATTAGTAATGATAAAGATTCCCATTAATGTGGTAACGATTATATAAGTATATTTTTCAATAATAAACAAATATACAGATGCTGCAATACACATTACAAACGCTAAAATATCAACCACTTGTAGCTTTTGCTTGCCTTTTTTAAAAGCTATATATTGTCTTTTGATGTATTCATCGTTAGTATAATCGGTATCATTCACAAGCCATTGTCCATGTAACTTTACCAAAATAATAGTAATCGTAAGTAAAACACTTGTGATAAACAATAACGAAGATATTTGATAAATAGTATTATCAGTAAATCCAATAAAGTTTTCATTTGAAACATACAGGAAGACAAACATGCTATTCATCAAAAGAGTCATGATACATAATATAATCAGTTTAGTTCTTCTATCTTTAAGACTTTTTTGAAAGCCATATACCCTCTTAATCCACTTTTCAATGTCTTCATACATGTTTTGACAAACATCATTAAATGATGTTGAATTTTGAGCCTCGATTGTAAGCAACAATTTATGAACAGACTTTACTCTAGAATTAGGAAATTCATCTTCAATAATTTTTAGAGCGTTTCTTGAAATATTTGGATCATCTACTGTTGAATCTAAATAATCAATAGCCTTTTTAATAGTATCCTTCATTTGATCACTAGTAATTGTATATAGCTCGCCAAGGGTATATCTAATCTTTGTCTTTTGCGTAAAAATAGGAATAATGTTGGTTAAATAATCCGTCAACATCGTAAACTTTTTAATGTTATAGTTTTGTGTAAACCAAGCATAGATAAGAAATGGGATGGTAGCGATTGTGACTAAAATCAAAATCAATATATATTCCGTTTTAAGCCTAGCTATTAAAGCTAAGGCAAATATTATTGATAAAATAATTGCCGTTTCAACAACGAAATCCTTAGTGGAATAATTAAACCCATATTTATTTATCCTAGTTTTTAAATTCTTAATACTATATATTTTTAAAAATTCCTTAATTTTTTTCATTCTTTCCATCCTTTAAAAAATCCACATAATTCTCCAAAAATGCCTTTTCCTTATTTTGGTAAAACTTTGAATAAACGCGTTCTGGAATCATCGCCCTTTGTGGAACGCCATCTTTTAACACAATTTTGATGGAATTCCTTTTGTCTTTTCGATCAAAGAAACAAATTTGGTCAATACTTCTTTTTACCCCCTTAGGTGAATAAGTAGCCTTCACTTTAATAGCATAATCAAAGAAAGTATAAATATCATTTTCAAATCCAGGCCTGCTATAATCACCGACCATGTTCATAATACGATCGGGAATTTCCCAAACATTTTCTGCATGAATTGAAGTAAGAGCTACGCATCCAGAAGAAGCACCTTCCATAATTCTTGATATTTCTCTTCCTCTAGATTCAGAAATAATTAGCCATTTTGTGTTAAGCCTCAGAGCATCTCTAATTGCTTGATCAGCACTATAATCATCAGATATCTTAAGAGAATAGATATCTTTGTTTGGATAAAGTTTTTTAAGTTTCATTTCCAAAGTGTCTTCAACCGTAATAATTGGATCGCTCTCTGGAATAAAAAAACATAAGTACTTTTCGAGTTCCGTTTTTCCAGCGCCTACATCGCCTGTAATAACGCCAGAGAGTCGTGCTCGCATTAAACAAGGAAGTAACTTTACTACAAATTCGCTGGCATAGCCATTAGAGATTAAATCCTGTTTTAAAAGTCGAGCACAACTTGGGGTCTTACGGATAGCTAAACAAATAGTATTATCACCAGACACACTTGAATGCATAGCTTGTATACGAAGTTCACTTGTTTCAGCTTTAAGTGAAGGCTTAGACATGTTGAAGTTCTCATTTACCGAGTTAGCTACTAAATTAGTGAAGATTCTAAGCCAATCCTCAGATAATTTAATATCGCTTTGATACCTCCCTTTTGTTAAATCTGTAATCCACAGTGTTGTTCCATTCCATTTCAAGTCTGTGACATTTTCATCAATGATATAAGGCCACAGTTCCCTAAATAATTCTTCTTTTACTTCTAAAGCCATCCGTATTCTCCTTTCTTTTTTAGTTTGGCATGATTAATCTGTTATCACTTGTGACAATTTGATTCTTAAAGCCAGTCATGACATCAGAAATTCCAGATTGTACAGTACCTTTTAAGTTGCCAGCCATAGCAATTAGAGCTAAAACAACAACAGCAGATAACATAACAAATCCATATTCTTCAAAAAATGCTTTCATCTATCTCTCTCCTTTCCCTCTACTTCCTTATTGCGAAAAAAAATAAAAATTCCTACCTTTTTTTCAAAAAAGTAGGAATTTTTTTAATTTTTTATTATTTTTTGACTATTTTTACTTCGAAAGCGCATCAAAATACAAATAGTAATTATCTATATAACTGCCGGAATTCCAAACAATATAACCATTATCATAGATTCCTGAATCAATCAAACCATTGATTTGTTCCTCAAGCTTACTATTGTCATAAGAAACATAAGGCTCATATATTGAATCATAACCCTGGATATAGGTTCTTACTCTTGCAGGACTTGGCGTTTCATTTTGCCTTTCCAATGCTTGGCTTCCCCAAGCCTTCAATAACTTATAAGGGACCTCCCAAACAACTTCTTCTATGCCATAGGCATGTTCAAGGAAATGATCGGGATATGGCATTGGCGAAATAACATCTACAACATTAGAAATTGCTGGCCAATATTGTCCATATGCGCACACATAATCATTGCTTGTCTCTCCAAACACATCAGCCGAAACATAGACACCAACTTTATGCAGCTCATCACATGCATACATTAAGAATCTTTGAATAGCTTGACTGCGTGTCTCATTGTATGTATTTTGAAGATCTAAGGCGTTTAATGTATCGGCATAATAATCAATTTGTTCAGGGAATCTAACATAATCAAATTCAATTTCATTAAAGCCCATAGCAGCAACTTCTTTTGAAAGTTCAACATTGTATTCCCATACATTACGATTATAGGCACTTGGCCAATATGAACCGCCATATTCAAACGGATTATTATTATCGTTTAAATCCAAAATTGCATACTCAGGATGATCAATCATAAAGTTTTTGTCTTTAAAGACGGTAATTCTAGCCACCATATAGATGCCAGCTTCTTTTACCTTATCTAATTGAGCTTGAAATTCTTCTTTAGTAAAGTAAGCTTCATCATAAGAAGTAGGGGAATACTCTTTCATCACATCAGATTTAAAAGTAACAATATGGGCATCTCTTATATCAATTACAAAAGTATTAACACTTGTTTGCTTAGCTAGTTCGATATAATCTTCGATATCTTTAATAGCTTCTCTATTGATATACAAAGACTTACATACTTCAGGCATTACATTATCCGAAAAAGAAGGTTTTTCATTTTCATAATAATCTAATCCACTAGCACTGCCAGCACCATATGGATTATCTGTTTTGCTTGTAAAAATCGTCTCATTTACACTACTAGCGTATTCTTCACTATTTGACAAATATTTACTATAAACATAACCATCACTATATTGATATCTTTCAACAGTACCATCATCTAAAAGTGGACTATGTCCAATCACATCAATCTTTTCACCTTTTTCAAGTAAACCACTTAATTTGCTAGAACTCTCATCAACATAAACGCTACATGTCCTAAAAGCCCAAAGCTCAGTTTCAAGAACAGCACTTTCTTTTTCATCAACAAGGCTATTACTATTTACATAGTAAATTTCATCATTAAAGTATATTTTCGCGTATTCTTCATCATTAATTTTCTTAGTCTTATTCGAAAGCAATACTTCGCTTCCTCTAACTAAACTAGTTTCTTCTTGATCGCTATTAAGCACCGCAACACTAGAAGAATCACTAGCTAAATACTTTGTTTGAGTTGTTTCTTTGTTCAACAAAAAATAAGCAAGTGTTCCACATAATGCAAGAGCAATCACAAACAATATGCCAACAGTAATTTTTAATTTGTTCTTCTTTTTACTCATAATCTAAAAAAGCGATACAATGTATCGCTTGAATTATTTAATATCCTTTAAGAAAGCTTTATAAGCTAAATAAGCTTCATAAACATCAACCTTACTAGTAACTTCCCAACAAGCATGCATATTTTGTAAAGCGATACCAGCATCAATTACTTCAACATCCATATTTGCAAGGATATAAGCGATAGTGCCACCACCGCCTTGGTCAACTTTACCAAGTTCAGAAGTTTGATAATTAATCTTATTATCGTCTAATACCTTTCTAATCTTAGCGATAAATTCAGGATTAGCATCATTAGAACCGCTCTTGCCTCTTGAACCAGTATATTTGTTAAAGACAATGCCTCTACCAAAAGTAGCATTATTGTTATTTGGAGAACTTACACTTGGATAATTAGGATCATATGCAGCACTAACATCGCTTGAAAGCATCATTGAATGAGTTAAACATCTCCTCATGCCAAGTTCACTATATTCGCTCTTCTTGTCCATCAATTCAGCTAAAGAATTTTCAAATGCTCTAGATTGCATACCCGTATTGCCTTGTGAACCAACTTCTTCTTTATCGCTTAAGATACAGCAGCTAGTTCTTTCTGGATTTTCCATTTCAAGAATTGCACGAAGAGAAGTATATGCACAAACGCCATCATCTTGACCATAGCCAATAATCATGCTTCTATCTAGGCCATAATCCCTAGCTTGGCCAGCTGGAACTACTTCAAGTTCAGCAGAGATGAAATCGTCTTCTTCAATATCGTATTTCTTCTTTAAAATATCCAAAATATTTTTCTTAACTAAATCTTTTTCTTCCTTCTTGCCAGATGCAGGAATAGATCCAAATAAGACATTTAAATCTTCGCCTTCTACGATATTAGCACCAGTCTTCTTCATTTGATCAGCAGCCAAATGAATTAACAAATCACTAACACCAACTACAGGATCTGTTGGATCCTCACCAATAACTACTTGTTTAACACTGCCATCTTTTTTGCATACAACACCATGTAAAGCCAAAGGTTGGGCAACCCATTGGTATTTCTTAATGCCACCATAATAGTGAGTATCAAGTAACACTAAACCATTGTCTTCATATAAAGGATGTTGTTTTAAATCTAGTCTAGGTGAATCAACATGAGCACCTAAAATATTTAATCCATTTTCAATTTTTTCTTTGCCAACAACATAAAGCATTAAAGATTTGCCACGATTGTTGTAGTAAACCTTATCTCCTGCTTTAAGTTTTTTAACTGTTAGTAAGTCCTTAAATCCAGCTTTTTTAGCTAAAGCGATAGAATTGCTAACATACTCTCTTTCTGTTTTAGAATTTGATAAGAATACTCTATATTCCTCATTAAATGACATTACTGGCTTAATCTTATTGCCAGCATATTTTGTCCAAATACTTTCCATAATACCCTCCAATTTTCCTTATTCATCATACCACAATTGTATTTTTTAACTATTATTACTATTAGTTAGACAAGTTTTTTTCTTTGTGATTTATATAAATAAAGAAACCTACGTTTAATATTATGCCTACAAAAGTTGAAAGCGGTGCTGCAAAACCAATCATCGTTAAGCTTGCGTTAGGCTGAATACTCATAACATATGCAAACGGTAAACGAACAAGCAATGTTTGAACAAGTCCTTGTAACATTACCCAAACAGTTTTATTTGTTCCATTAAAATAACCAATCATACTAAAAGAAACAGCAGTTACAATTGTCTCAGGTGCAAAACCTTTTAAGTATTCAAATCCCTTTTGAATAACAGCTTCCTCTGTTGTAAATATGCCCGTTAACATATCTCCTTTAAATAAGATAAACGCAAACACTATACAGCCAACTATTAAGCCAACACCTATGCCAACAAACATCGATTTTTTTGCACGTTTTAAATTTCCAGCTCCTACATTTTGTGATACAAAAGAAGCCATTGATTGCATTAAAGAACTTGGCACTAGCATTGCAAAATTGACAATCTTACAAGCCACTCCATATCCAGAAGATGCCTCTAGTCCTAGTTTATTAACAAACGCGCACAGTGCAAGAAATGATACTTGTGTTAAAAATTCTTGCAAAGCTAATGGCAAACCAATCTTTAGAAATTTACTACACTCAGGATTTATGCAAAAATCGCCTTTTTTAATTGTGAAAGGAAGATTCTTTTTAAACAAAAGAACAATCGCAAGCACAACGCTAAGAGCTTGAGCGGCAACAGTAGCAATTGCAGCTCCAGCAGCATCCATATGGAATACAGCAACCAACAACAAATCACCAAATATATTCACAATACAGGCAACAAGCACAAAAAGCAATGGTGATTTACTATCACCTAGTCCTCTAAAAATAGCTGACAATAAGTTGTAGGCGACAATAAACAAAATGCCACCGCCACATATTCTTACATAAGATGTTGTTAAATCAATCGCTTCACTAGGTGCTTGCATCAAAATGGAAATTTGACGAGCAAACAATACCATCACTATAAACAAAACGATCGAAAAAATAGTAAACACTACACTAGCTCCACCAATTACCGGAGAAATTGAATCGTTCTTCTTTTCTCCCAAATATCTGGCGATTAAGACTGTAACGCCCATTGCGAATTGAGTAACAACAAATGTTACTAGATTTAATACTTGGCTACCCGTAGAAACCGCAGAAAGCCCCGAAGTTGAGCCAAAACGTCCTACCACAAGTAAATCAACAGCCCCATAGGCAGCTTGCAAAACTAGAGCCCCTAAAACGGGCATCATAAAAGCAACCAATTTTTTTAGTATGCTTCCTTGTGTAAAATCAGAATGATTATCATTCATTTTCTTTTCTCCTATCTTTCATTATTTGATAAAACTTTTCGATAGTCTTAATCATACTATCTGCTTCTTCTTGTGAAATTTTATCCATGTAAGGTGCAAGTTCAGAAAAATAATATTTATCATATGTATCGGAAAGCTCTTCACCTTTTTTTGTAATATAAATAAAAGTAATTCTTTTGTCTTCATTAGAAGATTCTTTTTTCAAATATCCTTTTCTTTCCATTTCCTTTAAAGTGCGAGTAACACCAGGCATAGGAAGATTCATAGACTCGCTAACATCAGATACTTTAACTTTTAATCCCTTTGCTTGCAAAGAACCAATCACATCTAAATATTGAATATAAGAAGAACTTACTCCCTTAGGAAGAGGCGGAAGCATTTCTCTAATTCTCTTTGCTTGATAACATGCATCAAACATTTCTTTTATTTTTCTATTCTCCATCATTCACCTCAATTAGTTACCAATGGTAATTAACATTGATAATTATCGTTTGTTATTGGATATTTGTCAATAAATAAAAAAATCTCCCATAATGGGAGACAAAAAGAAAAAAGAGCTATAAGCTCTTAATTTACAATGGCGGTCGCGATGGGAATCGAACCCACGATCTCCTCCGTGACAGGGAGGCATGTTAACCGCTACACCACGCGACCAATGGAGCAGATGAAGGGAATCGAACCCTCGTGTCGACCTTGGCAAGGTCGCGTTCTACCATTGAACTACATCTGCACATAATGGCGAAGAAGGAGGGATTTGAACCCTCGCGCCGGAAACCCGACCTAAGGCCTTAGCAGGGCCTCCTCTTCGGCCTCTTGAGTACTTCTTCATACTTACTAAACACGTTGGCCATATTTAGTGCTTTCTTACTATATCACAACTTTAAAGATTTTGACAAGAGGTTTTTTAATTTTTTTTAAAAACTTATAATAAATTTGTGCTGCGCCCATAACTCAATGGATAGAGTGTTTGATTCCGATTCAAAAAGTTGTAGGTTCGATTCCTACTGGGCGCGCCATTTATTTGATTTTCAACAAATCCCTATAATAGGCGTTCAATTCTTTTTCGCTATCCAAATTAGCAACATACATATAGTTTCCCATTGCCCCAGATAAAGCATCCTCAACTCTTCCTTCCATTACTAATTTATTGCCATATTTTTTATGAATGTCTTTTTCACTCATTTTATGTTTGATTCCATCTCTATATCCCACAAAAGCACAATAATGATGCTTATTATTGTATTCCACAGTCAATCTATCAAATGCAATCATATCTGCCCAAATCTTGTATACATCCACACCATTAGCGTAATTCATCATCGTTGGAGAAATGCCACCACTAGGACGCATGTTTACTTCTAGAGCAACGATATCGTTTTTCTTACCAATATGTTGATCGCTATTTAAACTAAAGAACTCAAAATGAACAAATCTACTTTTGACGCCAAAAGCCTTTAATGTTTTTCTTCCAGTTTCTCTTAAATTGTTAGGCAATTCCTTTCTAATGTAGAAAGCCGAATCCATAAGCGTATTTACAACTTCAAGCAAAGAAACAGTTGTCACATTGCCAGTTTCAAACAATGGTTTTCCCTTTGAATCAACAATAGCATCATAAGTGACAATAGTACCATCAATAAATTCTTCCATGATATATGTGCAATTTGGCTTTGTCTTAATAAAATGCTTTAATTCATCTTCATTATTAATTTTATAAGTTCCTTCAGCACCAACACCATTATCTGGCTTAGCTACAACTGGGTAGCCCACTTCTTTAATGAATTTTTTGCAACCTTCAATATCTTCCACAAGATAATATCTAGCGGTTGGCACACCAGCGAGCTTATATTTTTCCTTCATTTTAGACTTGTATTTTACACAATCCATATCCTTGCTATGGAAACTAGTATTAATATTAAAGTCATCTCTAAGCATCGCATCTCTTATAAGCCAATACTCATTATTTGACTCTAAAAAATCAATTTTTCCATATTTAAAACAAAAGAATGCCACGCCCCTATAAACTTCATCATAATTTTCTAGACTATCAACCTTGTAATATTCATATAAGCTATCCTTTAGTTCCCATGACAAATTATCGTACGGGCAATCGCCAACGCCAAGCACTCTTAAACCGTTGTTTTTAAGTTCTCTACAAAAATTGTAGTAATTGCTTGGAAAGTTAGGCGAAATAAACACAAAATTTTTCATACTAATATCCCCTTTCGAACATACTTATAAAAACTGGAATTTGTTTTTGCCAACTAGCTTCATTATGCCCACTATTTTGAATAACATGAATATTCAAATTGATTGGCTTATTTCTTAATTCCTCAACACATTTCCAAAAGCTACATAAGGCATTTTTCGCAAACTTTCCTTTTTTGGCTTCTAGAGAACCATAGTCTAAATATAATAAAGTATCATCTTTTATTTTGCTTCTTTTAATTAAGCTAATTAGCTTTTCATTGTTAGCCCATAAAGATGGAGATAAACACGCTGCTCCTTTAAAGATGTCATTATATTCAAGTAGCGCATATAAGCTAACTAGCCCGCCCATACTAGAACCAGCAATATAAGTGTTTTCTCTATTGCTTAAAGTGTTGTAATTAGAATCTATATATGGCTTTAAATCATTCACCAGCCATTTGATAAATTTCTTAGCTCTTCCTTTGACATTTCCAAAAGAGTCATCAAAAAAATCGTATGGTGAATATTCCGAAAGTCTTTCATTGTGAATTCCTCTACTAGAATCAATGCCAACAATTATCATCTTGGTTTTATTTTTCTTGAAATAATCAAGAAGACCCCAACATTTTCCAAATGTTGCATCTTCATCAAAGAAAACATTTTGACCGTCCATCATATATAAAACAGGATAATTATTCTTATTATCAGGAATATAAATTGTTAGATATCTTTTCTCATCACTTAAACAGTCAATGATGATTTCTTCTTTTTTAATCATGATCAAATCTCACAATCTTTAACTTTTTTAATGCCTTTTTAACAATTATCAAATCATTTTTGTCAATATCAATCTGATCAGAACCATCAACTGAGACAAGCGCTCTATCACGATTGTCTCTAATAGAAGCAATCTTAAACGCAACGTTATCATCGTATATCGAATAAGAAGAACTTCTTGAAACAGGGCAAATTGGCGTTAAGATAATCTTTCCCTCTTCAATAATTGGTGAACCGGCTGAATATGAGTAGGCTGTAGAACCGGTGGCAGTTGAAATAATTATTCCATCCGCAAAATATTCTTTTGCGTCGCCTGAAACAACCTTTAATTTGATAGGAATATTAATATTGCTTTTAAAAATAACGACATCGTTTAGACATACATGATGATAATCTTTATCTTTGATAGAAACATCAAGCAATCCTCTTTGGTCTATATAATATTCACCATTATTAAGTCTTTTAAGCTTAGATAGTTCATCCTTTTTAAGACTTGTAAGATAGCCAACGCCGCCATAGTTAATACCTAGCAGACTAACATCATACTTGTATATAAGTTCAACAATCTTAAGCATCGAACCATCGCCACCCAACGTGATAACTAAATCAAAATTCGGCAACATCTCTTCTAATTTTTGATACATTTCCCTCTTTTTTAAAGGAAAAGGAAAAATCTCCCATTTTAAGGGAGCTAAATTAGAAGTTACTTCACTAATCACATTATCCACATTTTCAACATATGGATTAGGTATGATTAATATATTATTCATCTTCAATTTTTCCTATTTTTCTCTTCTTACGGAAATAAGACATCACAAGAACAAGCATTGGTATTAGTTCCAGCCTTCCTGCAAGCATGTCAAATATTAATACAATCTTTGAAAACCAATTGAAACAATTATAGTTTCTCATAGGACCAGCTAGAGAAAAGGCAGGGCCAATATTATTTATACATGAAGCAAGAGCTGAAAAATTGGTCATAAAATCTAGATTATTTAAACTTAACAGAATTAGTGAAACAAAGAAGATAACAAAGAAAAATCCGATATATGACCTAATAGAATTAACAAGTTCTCTATCAACAGCCTTATTTTCAAAGCGAACCATTTTTACCTCTCTTGGTGATACATACTTGCGAAGAGAATTCTTCATATCTTTTAATAAAATCACAATTCTACTAACCTTAATGCCACCACCCGTGCTACCAGCACAAGCACCGATAAACATTAATGACAACAAGATAGTCTTTGAAAACTGTGGCCAAGTATCAAAATCATAAGACGCATATCCGGTTGTAGTAATAACCGAAGCAACTTGGAAGAATGCATGTTTCAAGGCTGTAAACACATTTCCAAAAATGCTTAATGTGTTTAAAGCAATCAACAGCGAAGAAACAATAATGATAATAAAATACCAACGCATTTCTTCACACTTAAGTGCTGATTTAAAATCTTTAGCTAACAAGAAATAATAAACATTGAAGTTTACACCAAACAGAATCATGAAGATTGTCGTGACTATTTGAACAGAACTTGAATATCTTACAAAAGAATCATTCAAGATGCCAAAGCCGCCTGTGCCAGCAGTAGCTAAAGATAACGTTACTGAATCAAATAATGGCATTTTACAAAGCAGCAAACAAGCAATTTGAATTAAAGTTAAGCCAATATATATTTCATATAGAATTTTAGCGGTTTGCGATAATTTAGAAACAAGTTTGCCAACAGAAGGGCCAGGAGATTCGGCACGCATAATGTATATTGCGCTTCCTCCAGCACTTGGCAAAATTGCTAAGGCAAAGACTAAAATTCCCATGCCACCTATCCAATGGGTAAATGCACGCCAGAAAAGAGAAATGTGGCTTAATCCTTCAACATTATCAACAATAGTAGCACCGGTTGTTGTAAAACCTGATACTATCTCAAATACTGCATCAATATAATTTGGTATTTCACCAGTTAAAAAGATAGGAATAGCACCAGCTAAAGATAATACAAGCCAAGTTAAAGCTACAACCACAAAGCCTTCTCTAGCAAAGAAAGTATTTGATTTTGGCTTATGTCTAAAGCCAATAAATCCAACAAGTCCAAGGGCTAGTCCAGTAAGAAAATATTGCCAAAAGAAGGGCTCTTTATACATCAAGGCAACACTACTAGTTAAAATTAAAAAAATTGATTCAAGTCCCAAAGATACACAAAGTACGTATCTAATAAATGCTTTATTCATTACTTAACAATATCCTCAATAGTCTTTAATCCTTGGTCACTAGTCACAACAAGGACAGTATCACCAATTTCAATGGTTGATTTACCACTTGGAGTGATAATTTCTTCACCCCTTATTATTGAGCAAATAAGCAAATTGTCTTTTAAATTTAAATCATTTAACTTTTTGCCAACAATCTTAGTCTTTTCTCTAATCACAAAAGTGATAGCTTCCGCCTTATTGCTTAAAATACGATGCATAGTTTCGATTTCATTATCATTTTCTGTATTCAAACTTCTAATATAACTAACTATACTAGCAGCAGTAATATTCTTAGGAGAAACAAGAGCTCCTACATCAAGCTTATTTAAAACACCTTCGTAACTTATATGATTAACTTTAGTAATAACTTTAGCTTTACTAATCGATTTCGCATACAAAGAAAGCAACACATTTTCTTCATCAATTCCTGTTAAACTACAAAAAGAATCAGCTTCAGGAAGGCCTTCTTCTAGAAGTACATTATCATCCGATGCATAGCCATTAATAATGCTGGCGTTTGGAAGAAGCTCCGCAAGCTCATCACACCTTTTCGCATCTTTATCAACAATAGCAACTTCTATATTTGATTTTTGCAAGATAGTTGTTAAATAATAAGCAATTTTGCTTCCTCCAGCAATCAAACAATTCTTAATTTTTGACTGGTAAATACCAATATGGTTTAAAAACTTAGATGCTGAAATTGGTTTTCCACAAACAGAAACCTTATCTCCCTTTAGAATTACAGTATTGCCATTAGGAATAATAGCTTCATCATTTCTCTCGACACCAACAAACAATATTTCATCGCTATCGTTATATGCTTTCATAATATCAGCGATAGATTTATTAACTAAATATTTATTATCATTAACCGGAAAACTTATAAGTTCTACCTTTCCTCTTACGAAAGAATCAACCTTTAAAGCACTAGGCCATCTAATTAACCTAGATATTTCTCTAGCTGTAATTCTCTCTGGATTAATCGTCATTGTAAGGCCAAGTTCATCTTTTATATAGCTTAATTCAGATGTATACATAGGACTTCTAACTCTAGCAATCGTCTTTAAGTTTCTGTTTGCTTTCTTCGCAAATAAGCAGCACAGCATGTTAACTTCATCTTCACTAGTTACAGCAATTAAAACATCTGCCGTCTCAACTCCAGCTTCTTTTAAAATATTTAAGCTAACGCCATTCCCCACAACGCCAAGTACATCAGTAGAATTGGTAAAATTTTCCACGATATCTGCATTATCATCAATCAATACAATATCATGTTCTTCCTTAGTTAATTCTTTGGCAATAGTCTTTCCAACTTTTCCGCCACCAACAACAATAATTTTCATAAATCCCCTCTATGCCCAAAGCTATTATACTATCTTTTAAAAATCTTAGATGGAGTATAAATGATATCAAGTTTTTCATCTAGCTTTGTGACTGGAACCCTTTCTATCTTTTGAAAATCAAAGGCCACTCCTATCTTAATACATTTTTTATCTTTTAGATAATTATCGTAATATCCACCACCTTGTCCAAGTCTATTCAGCTTATCATCAAAAGCAATGAGTGGACATATTATTAAATCGATATCTTTCATTTCGATAGAATTAATGTCGGGTTCAAGGATTCCATGCTTATTTTTAATAAAATTATTTGATATTTTAGCAATCATTTTTCTATTATCTAAGCAAACTGGATAAGCAAATACTTTTGAATCGTCTTTTTCGAGCTCACTTAAATCAACTTCATTTTTGTAGCTTTTATATATCATAATATTTCTAGCATTTTTGTATTCATCACTATTTTTTATAAGTTCAACAATTTTATAAGAATCGTTTTTAATATCCTTCAACGACTCTCTTTGTTTCTTAATACTCTTTCTTAAATAACTTTTATAAGCATCTATAAAGTTAGCATTAATTGCCCCAGCCAGATACAAAGAGCCACAGGCAACGGTAGCCTCTTTTTTATCCAATGCCATCATAATGGCTTCTTTATAGTCGCTGGCCAAACATGTTTTAAAGCCCATTTTATTTAATTCATCAGCTAGTTTTTTATTATCCAAGGCTCTATTTGATAAAGGCGTAACACATATAAATTCATTCACATATTCTCTTAAAAATTCAACAATAACCTTGTAATCTTTGTCTTTTAATACGCCAAAAATAAAATTAGCTTTATTGTCTAAAATGCTGGAAAGTGAATCAGCCAAGGCTTTGCCACATTGTCCATTATGAGCGCCATCCAAAATAAAAAGTGGATCTCTATTTAAAATAGAGAGTCTTGCATCCCATGTTGTTTTATATAAACCATTTCTTAAATTTTCATTAGAAATAGTAAATCCTTTTTTTCTTAAGACTTCAATTGTTTCTATCACAACACAAGCATTATAGAATTGATGTTTTCCAAGCAAGCTAATCCTTAAATCCTTATAATCTTTATAATCAAATAATTGTTTATCAATGCCCTCACTTTTAATGTTTAATTCATCAAAGCTAGAAACAATAAGTCTTGCGTTTTTTTCCCTTGCGACATTTTTAATAGTATCAACGCCTTCTTTTAAGTCATAACAAACAACATCGCCATTTTCTTTGATGATACCAGCTTTTTCATAAGCAATTTTATCGATAGTATCGCCTAATATAGCAGTATGTTCAAGACCCAAATTCATAATTACAGAAACCAAGCTTTCTTTTATTACATTTGTGCCATCAAGTCTTCCACCAAGTCCAACTTCAAGAACCACCACATCACATTTTTCATCATCAAAATACATAAAAGCAAAAGCTGTTAGAAGTTCAAAAACTCGGGGCTTGAAGTCTAATGTTTTACACACTTGACTCAATACATCCACATACTTACAAAAACTTTTTTCACTAATATTTTCGTTATTAATGGAAAAACGTTCTTCATATTTCTCTAAGTGTGGAGATGTATATGTGCCTACCTTATAACCGCTTTCTTTTAAAACGCTAGTAAGATAAGCACAACAAGACCCTTTGCCATTGCTTCCGGCAACATGAATGTATTTTAAATTATTTTGAGGATTGTTTAACTTAGACATTAACTTTTTCATTCTATTTAAGTCAAGACAAGATCCTTGAAACTCTCTATTTTCAATAAATTCAATAGCTTCTTTTTTATTCATTTATATCATCCTAATTCGCTTAAGAAAGCCTTCTAGCAGTTTAATCACCGCAATCTCAACAGCAAACATAATAGCACTACTTGATAAACGAGTGATAAATAGGGCCTTAAAGTTCATTTCATACATTTTCGAAATAATAAATGTATTTATAAAAAGAGAAATAATAAAGCGATTTATAAAACAAGAAATTAAGATTCTTTTGTTGCTTAAATTGTTGTATAAAAACACGCCATACACGATTGCTGATAGCACGGCTGTAAAACTTAATAAGAAATTATATGGTCCTATAGGAAACAACAAAGCTCCAATAAAATCGCCAAAGAAAGCCACGATACAAGCTGAAAATGTTCCATATAGATAAGCAGCTACTACTAATGTTAGAAACGTTAGACTTATCTTAAAATTTAGAGCTTTAATTGAAACAAAACGTGATAACACAATATTTATTCCTATAAGTAGCCCTATACTTACAAGCGTTTTTAAATCTAACTTTTTCATACTTCCTCCAGTGGACGCAAGATAACAGCGCGATTCCTCTTCAATTACTATCAACGTCCCGTATAGTAATCCTTAACGTGTCATCTTCACTCTAAGTTAAAAAGATTATAGAAAATAATATTTTACTTTACAATAGCAAAAAAATGGATTATCATAAATAAGCAATCCGGGCGTGGCGGAATTGGCAGACGCGCTAGACTTAGGATCTAGTGGGCGACCGTGGGGGTTCAAGTCCCTTCGCCCGGACCATTTTAAGCGAATATCTGATACTTTGTATCAGTTTTTTTATACCTAAGTTGTTTTATTTACTAGAGGATTTTATAATTATGAGTATGTTATTAACTATTGATTTAGGCAATACTAGTTTAAAACTAGCTATTTTTGAAGATGATAAGAAGATTGCTTCTAATCTATATAATTCTAGACAAGAAGATTATGGGGCACTAATTAAAAATTTTTTATATCGAAACAATATTTCTGAAAATGTTTTAGATGATTGTATTGTTTCAAGCGTTGTACCTGATGCTAGCAAAAAATTATTATCAAGTTTGCGCAGAATTTTAAATAAAGAGCCTATTTTTATTGACACAAAAAATAATTATGGATTAAACATTGATATTCCTGACCCTAGTGAACTAGGAAGTGATTTATATGTAATGTGTTCTTATGCTTATCATTTATTTAAAAGCGAACTATTTGTTGTTTCTTTTGGAACAGCTACTGTAATAAATCACGTTGACGTAAATGGCAACTTTAAACATTGCATTATTTCTCCAGGATATGGCAAGATAGCAGAATCTTTATGGGGCAATACCGCAAAGCTTCCTGAATTTACACAAACTAAAACTACAAGTTTTTTAGCCAACAACACACTTTCAGCTATGAATGTAGGAATCTATCAAGGATATATCGGTTCTCTTCGTTATTTAATAGCTGGCTTAAAGGGTGAACTAATGGTTGCTCCTAAGATTGTTGGCTGTGGTGGCTTTGGCAAAGATATTGCAAATGATATTAAAGAAATTGAATATTATGAAACTGATATGGTCATCGATGGCTTAAATTACATATATAGAAGGTATATTAAAAATGAAATTAATATTGGCTAGTGGATCTCCTAGAAGAAAAGAATTACTTAATATTTTAGATATTCCCTTTGAAGTAATTGTTTCTGATTTTGAAGAAACAATCGATCAATCAAAACCTCTTGAAGAAGAAATCAAAAGATTATCTTTAGGAAAAGCATCTACTGTCTTTAGTAAACATGAAGATAGTGTTGTGATTGGTGCTGATACTATCGTAACTATCGATAACAAAGTATTGGGCAAGCCAAAGGATAAAGATGATGCCTATAGAATGCTTAAGGCATTGTCTAACAATAAGCATACAGTAATTACTGGCGTTAGTATTTTGTCTAAAAATAAGAAAGAAACTTTTGCGGTTTGTAGCGATGTATATTTCAACTCTTTAAATGATGATGAGATATACGACTACATAAACACAAAAGAGCCAATGGACAAGGCTGGCGCTTACGCCATTCAAGGTATTGGCTCAAAATTTATCAAGAAAATTGATGGCGATTACTACGCTGTAATCGGGCTTCCAATCAGTGAAATCTATACAAGGCTTAAATCATATTAAGCCTTTTTATTCATTTGTTTCTTCTTTATCATCATTATTCGTATCAGGCATATCATTAGGTGGATTTTTGTCATCCCTATTAAACATGTCCGGTCTATCTTCATTATCATCCCTTTGCATTTCATTGTTATTTGGGTCAAAATTCCCATTAGGCATACCATCTCTATTGTTTCCATAGGTATTAGTAGTAGACTCTAGAGTATACTTGTAGGTTTCATCATTTATAGTAATTGTTATAGTGTCACCAACACTTATTTTTTCACTGCTTATTAATAATGAATTAAACATTTTAGTAGTAGTTTCTTCAAAAATAGTTTCACCATTATTGGAAATAGTGATTACAGAATCTTTTGGAAAAGAACTATCAAAATTATAAAGTAGATTGCATTGACTAGTTCCATCTTCACTAAAGCCTTCTGCCATGTCACTTTGGCCAATCATAATAACTTCGCCACCAGATACATAGCCACCAGTTTCATAGTCAAACGCGCTATCTCCTCCTGATAAAGCCCCTTCCACAAATAAAGTTCCTCCAGTAATGAATATCTGCCCATTAGAGTCAATTCCATCACCTTGCGCATTTATGTATATTTTCCCATCACTAATCGTAATAGAAGCAGTATTGCCGCCACTCTTATTGGAAGCATTTATTCCATCATCACTAGAGGTTATATTAATATTTCCGCCATTAATTTTTATGTATGATGCCTCTAGTCCTTCATAAGATTTTGAAATATTAATTGTTCCTCCATCAATAATTAAATCATTATAAGCTTGTATTCCATCATCACCAGAATTTATGTTTATATTACCGCCTGCAATATAAACATAACCTCTTCCTTCATCTTCATCATTATTGGACTTAATAGAATCTTTACCACTTTCAATATTAATTGTGCCATCATGAATCTTAACGCAATCTTTGCCACAAATTCCTTGGCTATTAGATACGATGTTGTAGGTTCCATCAATAATAATCAAATCATCTTTAGATACTATGCCATGTCTATAATTACCGTTTACTGTTAAAGTTCCAGTTCCATTAAGAACTAAATCAGCTTTTGAAAAAATGGCCGCATCTACACTGTTTTCATCGATTTGCGTATAATTTTCGCCATCACTTATGTAATTTGTGCTGCCTTCATTTAAAGTAATAGTACATTTCTTGGCGCTTTTAACGTATATTGCCGCAAAATCATCGTTAGTAATTGTTATATTGTTTAAAACAAGTTTGACTTCTTCATTAGTATCTACCACAATTCCAGCATTAAGTTGTCCACTTAAAAGATAAGTTCCTCCTTCTTCAATATAAAGATCTTCGTCCTGTTCAAGCACAATATACTTTTCATCTGAATAAGAATCATCTAAATCATCATCGTCAAAGGTTAACGAATAGTTATATGTTTTTTCTTTTGAGGAATCATATATCGTGGCACTACAGCCAGATAACAATAAAAGAAAGACAGCTAAGATGATCTTTCGAATCATTAAAGTTCATCCCTTTCATTAGTTATTCTTCCACAACTTATTTCAAGATTACTGTTTAGGGTTCTAAGCTCATCTATCATAAGCTTAATTTCGTTATTGTTTTTTAGAGCGATTTCATAATCAAGTCTAAACAAGCTTCCCAAGTTAATGGTTTTAACGTTTACTAATTCATATGATTTAGTATATTTTTTTAATATTTCATCGAAAATTTCTTCACTTAATGACTCAGGAATAGTAATCTTAAGCGATTTTGTATATTCTTTTTTAGGAAGAGGAATGCTAATTAAAACAAATGCTACAAGTAAGATAATCAGCGTGAATAATACTGCAATTGCTACATATCCGCTTCCGCATATAATTCCTATTACCATTGAAAGAAAGATACATGTCAAATCTCTTGCGTTGCCTTTTACACTACGAAACCTGATTAGTGAAAATGATCCAGCAACCGCAATGCCTGCACCTAAACTTCCATTCACCATCATGATTACTACTGCTTCAATTGATGGAATCAAAGTAAGTGCGAGTAATAATGATTTTGAATAGGTATTTTTATATCTATAAAAAAACGATACCAGTAATCCCAATATCGTGCTAACCAAGACAACCGTTAAGAATTGCCCAACAGTAAATGCTCCAGCGAAGATAGTTTTAAATAAGTCCATATTTTTCTTCTCTCTTTCTATTTAAAAATGCAGTTCCAACTTTGGAAAAACTAGTCGGAAATATTTCTAGTTCATCAAGTATTCTGCTTAACCAAAGTGGGATGGCACCCACTGTTTTAATTTCCATAACCATTCCATCGTTGATACTCATATCATTGCTGGCGTAGTTTAAATAAACATTATCTGTGCGATATTTCATATCGCTGTCAAAAGTAATTCTTAAGTTCTTATCTTCTTTTCCAATAAAATAGGTTCTACTGCATGAAACAAAAATCTTAGGCTTTAATCCATCGTATGATTTAACTAAATTTTTAATTTCCTTCCCTATTTGTTCATCAGAGAATTTACAATTTTCGATATCCTCAATAACATTCTTGTATATTCCCTTGGTTCTTCTTTTATATACAACGCCGTCAAACTTCTTTTTAAGTTCAACAAACACCTCTTCATCATCCAAAGGAGGACAATAGCTTCTAATTCTAAGCTTTTCTTTAAACATAGGTTTTTCAATGGACCTTGTAGTTAAACGATAGTCATCACTATCATAGTAGACAGAAAGAATATTTGATTGTTTAAAATCATCCTCTTTCACATATTCCTTTAATTTGTTTAAAAGCGGGACATATTTATAATTTTCAAGGAGATACTTTTTTTCATTTCTTAGAAAATATTCAGCCATATGTGTTCCTCCATGTTTAAATAATAATTATCTTATGTGAACTTAAACTGAATAAAACAAAAAAATAATGTGAATTTTATATATAATAGAACTATGCCGACATAGTATAGTGGTAATACGCATCCATGGTAAGGATGAATCCCGTGTTCAATTCACGGTGTCGGCACCATAAACTCTAATCACCTCATAGGTGTTTTTTTATTATTATTTAAAGTTAATCGAAACACCTTAAAATAAACCTTTTTTATGCATTTTAAATCATTCTAAGTCGCTACAAAGTATCAACTTTGATCAACTTTTAATCGCTGTGAGAAGATCGTGAGAAGATTTTTCAACAAAATCTACAAGTTTGTCATCATTCTTATCCAATAGATGAGTGTAAACTTTTAATGTCATACTAACATTTGAATGTCCTAATCTTTTTGATACTGCAACAATATCGACACCTTCACCTATCAAGATTGATGCGTGAGAATGCCGAAAATAATGTAGTCTTATCTTTTTAACTCCAGACATTTTAACTGCTGCATTTTTAACGCGTTCAATTGAAGTTCTTGAAAGCGGCTTTTCTCCTCCAAAGATAAACCAAGTGTCAGAATAATTGTCTTTCTTTTTCTCTTTTTCTTTAATTGATAATAAATAATCATTAAGAGATTTATTAATAGAAACATCACGAATACTGGAAAAATTCTTTGGATATTTGATCATGTAATTTCCGGTTTCACATACTTTTGAATTAGATTTGGTAATAGATAAGCAATTGTCTTTTAAATCATTCCAATTCAACGCAAGTGCTTCACCTAGTCGAAGCCCGGTGTAAAACAAAGTTATAAATATAGGCTTGTACTTTTCGTTTTTAACGCAAGCAATAAAAAGATTGAACTCTTCATTAGACCAAATATTAAGTGCTTTACTTTTCCACTTAATTCTTTCTTCATAAACAGTATTGATTGTCTTAATAACGTAGGTCGGATCATTGGATAAACTACAATACTCGTTTGCGTGGCGAAAAATGTTTTTAAAAAGGTGTAATATTCTATTTTTCCTTTTAGTCGAATACTTTGTCTTGCAAACATAATCTTTAAAATCTCTGCAATCCTTCTCATTAATGTCATTTATATTTTTCCTAAGAACTTTGGTTTGATATTTTCTCTAATGATTTGTTTATAGAGAACGTATGATGCATAAGCAACTTCGTTCTTTTTACTAGCTAAAAAATCATCGGCCATAAAGGAAAATAAATACTTTATTTCTTTAGTCTTTGGTTTTATAGCTCCTGTTCGCAAGCTGGCTTCATAATCCATTGCTTCTTTCTTTGAGGCGAAGCCCCTTTTGGTCTTGTTTAAATATTTAACATAATAAGTATTTCTTTTTTTATCTTTGTGAATTGACATATTGATTTTCAAAGAACAAACCATCAACTAACAGGCAAATATGCCTAAAAATATTATATTGCGAATGTACGTTTATAGACAACGGCATTCTGATGAGAAAGGTATTATAAGAGTGTAAAAGGAAGGGAAATAAAAAATAAACTTCCCAGTCATTAAAGAAAAAGCCGAGTGGCTACAAGGAGGAAAAATTATGGCAAATAACACTATCAGATTCGCGTCAGAAAACACTGCTGTTGCTTCAAAGGTATTTATGAAAAATACTATGATTTATGGTTCGAATGAATACAAAATCTTAAAAACTTTCAAAGCTGAAAATCCAAATGTTACAGTTTCTGCAAAAAAATCATGATTACCAGCTAGCTCTAAAGAACTTAGTTGGTTCTCCAGCCGCATATCTATCACTAGCTATCCCTTAAAGGGATTTTATTTTTAATTCATCTTCTTTGGATCAAATGGATCTATGTATTCTTTTAAAGATATTTGATCATACATTTTATCTTCTTCTAATTGATTTTTTATATACTCAGCTATCTTTTTTGCATTTTTACCTACTGTATCAACATAGAAGCCTCTTTCCCAAAACTTTCTATTGCCAAACTTATATTTTAAATTCACATGTCTTTCAAATATCATAAGTGTTGATTTACCTTTTAGATATTAAGCAAAAGCAGATACCGATAAACTTGGTGGTATTTCAACTAACATATGTATGTGATCAGGACATACTTCCGCCTCTATTATTCTTACTCCTGGTTTTCTTTTACAAAGAGTAGACAAGATATTGGCAATATCTTGTCTTAGCTTTCCATAAGCTACTAGCCTTCTATATTTAGGTGCAAACACTATGTGGCATCTACATTTCCATTTTGTGTGTGATAAACTATTACTGTCCATGTGGATTTACCTCTTCTTTCTATCTAAATTGGCTGGAGAACCATATTTTGTATAGAAAGAAGAGGTTTTTCTTATCTACACATGAACAGTAATATACATTAACTAAAGTAACTTATTCACACCTGCATAGCAGGTGGATTAATGGTTCTACACCATTAAAAATGATAGTTTCTAACTATCACTTTTTGAGTCGTTGCAATGTTTGCACAAAGCTTGTCCATTGATTATTGATGTTTTTCCGCCATTTGAATACGCAACGATATGATCAGCTTCGA
The DNA here is from genome assembly GCA_963607765.1 of Paratractidigestivibacter sp. Classification (GTDB taxonomy): domain Bacteria; phylum Bacillota_I; class Bacilli_A; order Erysipelotrichales; family Erysipelotrichaceae; genus Colivicinus. Next base: position 48,174 of record CAVDDT010000028.1, read on the forward strand.
AATTATCTTCTGTTATATCATTACCACATATTGCGCATTTTCCATTACTTTTTCTAAAAATTGCCATTCTTTGTTCTTGATTAAAAAATCTATTATTATCTTTTAAAATTAAATACGGCATATTGTCAATAAAATAATCCTTTAAATAGTTTTGCCTATATTTTATTGATTCTAAGCTATCAGCTCTTGCTGCATTGCTGTATGCAGTCATTTGTGGATCTTGATCTTCTTCTTCCTTGTCTGCATTTATTGCTTTCAGATCAAGAAAGTCTAAATATAATTTCCCGAATTTATCTGCATGATTCTTTAAATCGTAAGCATCTAACATGCTATTTACAATAATCGCTAAATCAACGACAGCATATTTTTTAAGTTTAGGATTACTTGTATTCTTAAAACATTTGTTTACAAAATTTAGCGCTTTTTTAACTTCTTGCGGATATTTATCGTCTATCGAAATATTGCTGTTAATCTCATAGAATCTCACCAAAGCTTGTGCGCTTACAGATCCTGGTTGACCTTCAGTAAGTTGTTTTAAAATCTTAGTAACGACATCTTCAAAAGCAAAATGAGAATTATCGAACGAACATCTTTCTGTAAAAATATCATTTGTTGCAAGATCTCTAACAACGTTTCTCATATTGCCAGCAATAGCTCTTCTCTTTTCTGCGGCTTTTAGAGGAGTGCCATTTTGTAATCTTAAAAAAGTTTCATCTATTTCTTCTTTTGAGTAACCAACAAGATGAACGATGTCTAGCGATCTATTTTTAAATTCAATTTGTAAATTAGAACTGAGTTCACTCCATCTTTTATTTGCCGTTATTTCACCATTTATAGGGTCTGAATCAGAAGGCAAAGCAAACTCGTCGTTCAAAAAAGAAAAAATAGCATTAAGTCTTTGCTGGCCATCAATAACATCATATTGGTTAATGTCATTATAAATAAAATCTTTAAAATATATTTTCGGTATATCAAAATCTTTAAATAATGAATCAATTAATAACTGCTTTTGGCTTTTTGTCCACACAAGCTCTCTTTGAACATCCGGGATATGTAATTCGCCTCTATTGTTGTACAGTTCTAATGCACCAATATTTATAGTTTGTGGATATTTTGATCTAGGCATAAGTTTACCTCCTATTCAATTATATCATTAGTAGTATCGGAATCATGCTGACTAGCAATATATCTAAAGTATAATATTGTTATGCCAAAAAATGAGAATCAATTAAATAAAGCAATTGCAATTCTTCAACTTCTATTAAGCCAAACAGATGATGAACATGTCTTAAAAAACACAGATATTGAAACTATGTTGAATGATGCTTTTGGTATTAAAGCTGGATCAAGAGCTATATTAAGAGATTTAAATCAACTGCT
>CAVDDT010000029.1:0-35436 GCA_963607765.1 Paratractidigestivibacter sp.
GTATCATTCATCCACCCTAAGTCCCACTTATAGTCAAAGCCAAGTCCACCATATTCAACCGGCTTAGTAACATTAGCAAAATCAGTTGAGTCTTCCGCAATCAATAAGCAATTTGGATGAAGTTGTTTTAAGTGATAATTAATTCTCTTGACAAAGCTTTGTCCAGCAACATTTTCACCTAAGTCTCTATTTCCTCTATGATAGATTAGATGAGAAACCGCATCATATCTTAAGCCATCAATATGATATCTATTGACAAAGAAATTAGCACTAGACATTAAGAAAGATACAACTGGCCCACTTGTAAAGTCAAAGCACATTGTTCCCCAATCTGAATTAGCTAAATGATAATCTCTATATTCATAAAGAGGTTCAAAGTCATAGTTAACTAGTCCAAAATAGTCATTCGCAAAATGCACAAATACAACATCTAGAATAATTCCAATATTGTTTTTATGGCATTCATTAATTAAATCCATTAAGTCATATGGTGTCCCATACCTACTTGTACATGCATAAAAGCCCAAGCTTTGATAGCCCCATGATCCATCAAATGGATATTCAAATACCGGCATTAATTCCAAATGAGTATAACCCATATCTTTTAAATAAGGAATCAAATCATCTTTTAAACGACGATATGTTTCATATTCATTTTCGTATCTTTTAAAACCACCTAAATGAGCTTCATAAATATTGATAGGTTCACTTAAATTATTAGTTTTAGTCTTGATGTAAGCATCATCACTAAAATGATAATAATCAAGATCATACATAACAGAGGCAGTTCCTCTTCTTTCATAGCGATATGAATAAGGATCAAATTTATCTCTAAAAGTAAATTCATTTTTATAGATACGATATTTATAACTATATAGAGGTTCCATATCCGAAATAAAACATTGCCAAATACCGCGTTCATCAATCTTGTCCATTGGATAAAGATGACTAAAATTATCTTTTGAAGTAAACACTTCTACTTTATAGGCATGAGGTGCATATAGAGTAAATTGCATTCCTCCATCTTTAATGTGTGAACCAAACAGGTTATAGGCTTCAAGTTCATAGCCCTCAAAAAACTTGTCATATTTGTTTAACATCTTGTTACCTCATCGTATAATTTTTCATAATCTGCTTTTACTCTTTTAAATGAAACGTCTTGTTTCATCGCATTTCTTATAAGCATCTTATAATCATTCTTGTTTTCCATATATGTCTTATAAGCTAAATTAAAGACTATAAGCATATCATAGGAATTATATGGTCCAAAAGAGAATCCCCATCCAGTTTTTTCATATTCATTGTATGGTTTAACAGTTTCTACTAAACCACCAGTTTCTCTTACAAGAGGAAGTGTTCCATAACGCATTGAAATAAGTTGAGACAAACCACACGGTTCAAATAAAGATGGCATCAAGAATAAATCACACCCAGCATATACTCTATGAGCTAGTTTTTCATCATAGCCACAAACAAATCTAACTTTATCTGGATATTCTTTTTCCATCATTTTAAAACTATATTCGTATTTAGTTTCACCAGAACCAATAATAATCAGCTTAACATTCTTTTTTAATATTTCATGATAGTTATCTAAAAACAAATCAAAGCCTTTTTGATAAGTTAATCTAGAAATGATGCCTATAAGCATAGAACCATCATCTTTTAACTTAAAGCTATCCAATAACTGTTTCTTATTTTCTTTTTTGCCGCCAACAAAACTATGGCAATCATAATTTTGATAAATCATCTCATCACTTTTTGGATCAAACAATTTAGTATCAATACCATTGGTAATGCCTAACAAATCATCTTTACGATACTTAAGAACAGTATCAAGCCCTTGTCCAAAATAAGATGTTTGAATTTCATTAGCATAAGTATTAGAAACAGTTACGATTTTATCAGCTAAAGTAATGCCGATTTTCATGAAATTACATTCATCATTAAATCTCAGTGTTCCATTTTCAAAATCTCTATAATTAAATCCTAGTTCATTAACAATACTCTTATCATAATGTCCTTGGAAAACTAGATTATGAATGGTAAAGATATGCTTTATATTTCTAATATTCTTATTACGCTTATATAAAAACTTACATATTGCAGGAAGAAGTGCTGTATGATAATCGTTACTTTGAATAATATCCGGATAATATTCAAGTTTCTTAAGCATTTCTACTACCGCAAAACAAAAGAAAGAAAAACGATATTTATCATCGTCATAGCCATAGACACTATCACGATTAAAATATTTATCGTTTTCTATAAAATAATAATCAATCTTCTCATTCTTATAATAATAAATCAAAGCTTCATCATCAAAACAAGGGGTGATAACACTAACCTTGTCTAGATACTTTAATTCATTTTTATAAGCTTCTTTAATACTCTTATGTAAAGGAATAACAACCCTTACATTATATTTCTTTCCACAAATAGCCTTAGGAAGTGCATATATCACATCAGCTAAGCCACCAGTTTTGATAAAAGGTACAGATTCAAAAGCAGCTAAGAGTACCTTTTTCATTCTAAATGCGATCGCCTCTTCTAATATAAAGCGGCTTTTGATCATCTCCAGCTAAAGCTTTAATATGTGTAACAATAGCCATACGGTCTACGATACACTTATCCATCTTGACGTTTTTGTTGATTAATACATCAGGCATAATTACACTGTCTTTAATAATAGCACCCTCTTTAATAACAACGTTTCTACCAATAACACAGTTAGAAACGGTTCCTTCAATAATGCAACCATTGCCAACAATACTATTAGTAACCTTAGAACCATTCTTGTACAAAGTAGGACAAGTATCATTAGTGGCAGTATAAATTGGCCAACTATCTTTAAACATACTATGAAGTTCTTTTTCCTTCTTAATTTCCATTGAAGCTCTATAGTATGCATTAATTGTAGACAAACAAGCAGCATAGCCGCTATGACAATATCCGCCAATCTTAAAGATATCAACACCATCAGCAATAATATCACTTAATGAATAAAGAGAAGAAGTTGCCATAGCTGCATAAATCATGTCAATAAAAATCTTCTTAGACATAATATATGTCTCAAGAGAAATCTTCTCTCTTTTTGATTTACCTAAATTCTTTTCGATTTTAGTAATACGCTTAGAAGCATTCATCTCCAAAGTATCGCACATTAAGAAATCTTCATTAGCACGTTGTGTGTTTTGATAGAGAATTGTAATATCATTCTTGCTCTTAATATGATAGTCAATTAATTCATTGAAATCTTGTACATAAATAAAATGAGAAGGCGCAAGAATTACATATGGTGCATTGCTTTCTTCAAAATATTGAAGATTGTTCATAAGAGAAGCAACATCAGTATTATAAATCTCATTTGGAATAGCCTTTTCACCATGAAGGATACGAATATTGCCACGCTTAGTATTGATATTGTAGTTAGTATGTTGAATGTGAGCAATAGTAGAACGTGGACGATTCTTTACTTGAATATCAATATTATAAATTCCAGAATTAGTAAAATTAGAAAGAATAAAGTCAATTACTCTATATCTTCCCATAATTGAAGTAGCACTAATAGGACGATAGTCTTCAATTCCTTCAACATGAACATATGAAGGCTCAATATTAACGATACCTAAAACTTTCTTACTCATTGCCACTAACCTCACTTACTACTTTCTTAGTAACTAAAAGGATATTTTCTGAAGTCTTGCTTCCAAGAGTAATGCCATCTGGAATCTTAACATCATCTTGAACTAAACATCTATATAATCTAGCATTCTTACCAACTTTAACATTATTCATGATAACAGAGTCAAATACTTTAGCTCCCTCACCAACGCTAGAATTGGTAAACAATACCGAATGGTCAATATCTCCGTCAACACTGCAGCCTTGGGTGATTAAAGCATTCTTAATCTTAGCTTTAGCACCAATAAGTTGTGGGCTAGCAAGTGGGTCATCAGTATAAATTTTCCATTCAGAATCAAACAAATCAAGAGAGCTATTTTCATCAAGTAAATCCATATTAGCTTCCCAAAGTGAATTAATTGTACCAACATCTTTCCAATAGCCTTTGAAACGATATGCTTGTAACTTTAATCCAGCATTTAAATATGCAGGAATTAAATCCTTACCAAAGTCATGATTAGAATTAGGATCCTTTTCATCAGCCTTCAAATATTTTCTTAATGTCTTGTATGAGAAAATATAAATGCCCATACTAGCAAGATTGCTCTTAGGATTAGCTGGCTTTTCCTCAAATTCAATTATCTTATCTTCCTTGTCACAATTCATAATGCCAAAACGACTAGCTTCTTTCATAGGAACTTCCATTACCGCAATAGTCGCATCCGCATGAGACTCAATATGCTTATTTAGCATCTTCTCATAGTTCATCTTGTAAATGTGATCACCAGACAAAATTAATACATATTCTGGATCCATGTTATCCAAGAAATCAATGTTTTGAGTAATTGCATCAGCAGTACCTCTATAAACATCAAGATTAGCTTCATCTTTTTCTCTAGGAGACAATGCATAAACGCCGCCTCCATTCATATCAAGCCCCCATGTATGTTCATGAGAAACATAAGAACCTAATAAAATTGATTCGTATTGAAGTAACACACCAACAGTCTTGATATTAGAGTTAGCGCAATTAGATAACGCAAAATCAATAATTCGATACTTTCCCCCAAAATGCACTGCAGGCTTAGCAACCGTCTTTGTCAAATCAAAAAGACGAGATCCTCTCCCTCCAGCAAGTATCATCGCAACCATCTTATTTTTATTCATGATTTACCTCTTTAACTAAATTATAATACAAAATGTAAGCGTTTTACTAAAATATTATATGTTCTTATAAGTGACCAAAACGCTAAACGAATTAATCTTTAAAGCTCCAGTTTCAAAGTCCTTAAAACCAGTTTCATCAAACACCACTCGATAGGTGTTTCCATCATTATAAACATGGTCATATCCACATGGATTAATAAAGATAGTTAAATTACCCATCTTGTAAATCAAAACCTCATAATAGTCAATAAATTCCGCTTTGCAATCATAGTAGAATTCATTTAAACGATTCTTTAGATTAATCAAATCTCTAAAATAATTAGTAACAGCTTCATATTTATTCTTTCTGTGCCAATCAAGTTTATTAATTTCATCACCGGAATTATATGAATTATCAACGCCCTTTTTGCTTCTTAAAAATTCTTGACCAGAATTAATAAAAGGAACGCCCTTAGAAAGAAGAACCAAAGAAAGTCCAAGTTTAACGATTTTAATTATTTTTTCTTCGTCAAAGCCAAGTTTTTCTAACTTATCATAAAAAGCATAATTATCATGACACTCAATATAGTTGATACTAGTACGATCATTTAAACCATACACTGTAGATCCCATCAAAAGGTTCTTTACTTCATCCTTTAAAGAAACATCACCAATAAGATAAGCTCTACCTTCTTCAATATTCCAGCCTCTTAAAACATTTCGAAAAATATCATTAAAAAAGCCTATATCCGGAAGCTTGTAAGCATTCTCTTTAATACACTTATTCTCAAAGTGCAAGATGTCGCCCATATTCCAGCCTTCACCATATAATATAAAATCCTTTTTTAAAGTTTGTGCTTCTTGTTTAATAGCCAATATTGTATCAATGTCAAGGATTCCCATTAAATCAAAGCGATAGCCATCCACATCATAAATTTCAATAAATCTTCTTACTAATAATTTTAAGTATTCTCTTGTGAAATAAGCTTCACTCCTAATCTCGTTGCCACAATACGAAGCGTTGCCGATAATACCATCTTTATATCTAAAGAAATAGTATGGAAGCATTCTATCTAGATTAAACCTTTTATAATTGTATACATGGTTGTATACCACATCAAAAGTAACCCTAATATTATTCTCGTGGAACTTATTAACAACACTTCTAAGTTCATTTATGGCAATATATGGGTCTTCATTAACCAAATAGTCCTTGTGAAGTGAATTATAACTCAAGGGATTATAACCCCAGTTATAATCTGCCTTATCTAGGTCAAAAGAAAAAATTGGCATAAGTTGAACGTGTGTTATACCCAATGTCTTAAGATAATTAAAGCCAACTGGCTTACCATCTAGGTATATATCTTCTATAAGTCCCAAGAATTTCTTTGGATATTTAAAAGGAACGCTACTATCACTAGAAAAGTCTCTTACAGATACCTCATAAATAATAGGCTTTCTATAAGAACGCATTTCGATTTTTTCATAGACTAATTTTCTTTTATCAACGATATACGCATCATTTTCATCTTTATCAATATAGGCAAAAGGATCTTTAAAAGAACGTTCTTTATTAGAATTAATTAAATAATGATAATAGTGGCCATCAAGATTCTCTTCAATTCTTATACTAAAGACACCACTATTTTCATAATTCATCTTATATGGCTTACCATCTATGAAAACTTCAACAAGTTTAGCTAAAGGTGACCAAACTTTAAATAATGTATAGTTATCATAAACAAAACAGCCTAGCGTGTTTAAATCAACATGATATTCTTTTTCAAACCTTTCACTATGGACAATAAAACGTGGAGTTAAATCATAGTATTCGCCATTATAGAAAACCTTGTATTCTTTGTTTGCATCAAAATCAGTAGTTAAATAAAGGAAGTTGCTATCTTCTCTTAAAAGAATATTACTTTCTTTCCCATCCACAAAAAGTCTTAAGCTATCATTTAAGACAATTTCACTAGAGGCCTTAATCAAATTGTAGTCATCTAAATAAAATTTAACCATCGATTCTTAATTTCTCTAATTTAGCTTTTGTTTCAATAGAATCTATTAAACCCTTAATAAGCTTTTCTGCATGGCTATTATAACTATAATCAGCTTTAACTATATAAGTAGCGCGATCATCTTTTTGCAAAGCAAGAGCAATCTTCTTCTTGTTTTCTTCATCCTCATATACCGCAACCGTATTACCACCTTGTTCAAGAACAACCTTCATACTAGGCACATCAGTTAGACCATCACCAAAATAGACAATATTCTCAAAAGGAATATGTTTTTCTTCGGTAGGTGTCTTACGATTTAAATCAACATCGTTAGTCTCATCTAAAACGCCCTTGTTTACTCTAAATAAATATTGAGTCTTCGTAGTATAGTTAACTACTCTGCTAGGCCACAATACTTTACCTTTTTTATCATAAGCATATGAACAAGCGTAGATCTTCTTAAACTTTTTAGCAATTTTTGTGCCCTCAATCATCTCTTTGATGCCACTGGAAATAATATAGTGTTCAACATCTACATGATGTTTCTTGCCATATTCATTAACTCTATCAAACCAAGTCTCTACACCCTTATAAAGTTCGATATACTTGCCTTCTTCTCTTAATTCAGCTTTAGTCACATTAGGATTTTCTTTTACCATAAGTTCCATATAAGATAAAATGCCATCCATATTATTAAGCTTAGAATTCTCTTGGCTTCTAGCCCAAAAATCCCCTGCATTCTCATATCCTAATTTAGAAATATAATGGAATTCTTGCATATCCTTTGGTGATAAAGTCTTATCAAAATCATAAATTAGTGCCATCTTAGAGTTTTTCATAAATTAAACCTCGTTTAAATTCTTAATTGCTTCAATGTATATTTCAACTTGTTTCTTAAATTCTTCAATAGACATTGACTCATTAGCATCATGAATATGATTGGCATCCTCATCAAAAGCGCTGCCAAAGGCAACAATATTGTCCATACTCTTAGCATATGTTCCTCCGCCAATGGCAATCATCTTAGCATTCTTTTCACCAGTCACATCCTCATATGCTTTAAGCATAGCCTTTATCATTGGCTTATCTTGGTCAAAATATAATGGTTCAATGCCGTTGATAAATTCAAATGTACAATCATTTTCCTTTACTTTATCAAGCAAAGCTTTTGCGTCTTTAACATGGCTCTTAATAGGGAAACGCATATCAACAGAAGCGGTAATCTTACCATCTTTTTTAGAAATTACACCAATATTGACAGAAGTATTTGTTTCTTCATCAGCAATACCTTCAAATCCCATCTTTTCGCCATGCAAATCTAAGCCAATAAATTTATGGAAGAAATTAACATATTCATCATTAAAGTCTGCATTATATAATGCTTCAAACAAATAATTAATCGCATTCATTCCTAAATCTGGGCTAGCTCCATGAGCTGCAATACCATAAACAGTCACATCTTCACCATTTATTTCGTACTTTACATCATTAGAATCTAGATAACTCTTAAACTTGTTTTCATCAAAACTATTTAAAGGAAGTTTACAACTAACTTTCTTACAAACAATATTTCTAGCTTCTCCACCCTTAATATCAATAATCTTACTAGGTCCAACTAAAGCTCCACCAACCATGCCCTTTTCTGCATAGATGCCGGGGAAAGAACCATCTGGAGTAAAGCCCATATCAACACTTCCATATTTGTTTACATAGTGTTTGATACATTGTGATCCCGTTTCTTCATTACAGCCTAAAATCAATCTAACTTTTTTCTTAAGTGGATAATTAGTGTCCTTTAAATACTTTAAAGCATACATACTAGCTACAGCAGGGCCCTTATCATCACTAGTGCCTCTGCCATATAGGCGATCACCTTTTTTAGTTAACACAAATGGATCACTATCCCATCCTTCGCCACATGGGACAATATCTAAGTGGCATACAAGACCGATCGTTTGATCTCCTTGTCCTATTTCGCCATAGCAAGCATAGTAATCAACATTTTCTGTCTTAAAGCCCTTTTCATCCATAATACGAATAGCTTCTTCGATGACTGCCCTGTTTTCTTTTCCAAAAGGAAGAGCATCATCACTTAATTTAGAATTATGCTTAACAAGGTCACTTAAGTCCTTTACCATGTTTTCATAATTATCTTCAATAAATTTCATAATTAATCCTCCAAAATCAATCCTACTGGGCAATGGTCAGAGCCCATAATTTCATCATAAATAATTGAATCCTTAACCTTAACTAAAAGACGATTTGATACTACAAAGTAATCAATACGCCAGCCAATTCCTCTTTCTCTTGCTCTAGTTCGATATGACCACCAAGAATACTTAACCGTATCTTTATACAAACTTCTAAAAGTATCGACAAATCCAGCATTCAATAATTCAGTGAACTTGTTTCTTTCTTGATCAGAGAACCCTGCTGAGAAATGATTATCATCAGGATTTTTAAGATCTATCTCTTTATGTGCTACATTTAAATCGCCAGTATAGATAACGGGTTTAACCTTATCTAAATTAACTAAATGTCTTCTTAAATCGTCTTCCCAATGCATGCGATAGTCCAATCTTTTTAGTCCATCTTTAGAATTTGGCACATATGCACAAACAAAATAATAATCAGGATATTCTAAAGTAATGACTCTTCCTTCCTTTGGATGATCATCACCCTCTATGTCATAAGTTACGCTAATTGGCTTTTCTTTTGTAAGTACCATTGTACCCGAATAGCCTTTCTTTTCAGCACAATTCATATAGCGATAATAGCCATCAAAATTAACGGTTAATTGAGATTCTTGCATCTTGGTTTCTTCAAAAGCCATAATATCAGGATTCTCTTTATTCATAAACGCTATTAAGTCACCCTTGCCCAAAATAGCTCTTAAACCATTAACATTCCAATTAATAAGCTTCATTAAATTTCCCTAGTAATATTGGCTAAATAAGCTCTTTCTTCATCATTTAAATAAGGAGAAAGTTTTCTATATACCTCACTGTGATACTCATTTAATAGTTTAACTGTCTTATCATCTAAATAGTTCTTATCGATTAATCTTAAATCAAATGGAACCACTGTCAATGTTTTAAATCTTAAGAATTGACCATATTCATTATTTTCATCATTTTCAACTAGTAATAAGTTTTCACATCTAATGCCATACTTATTTTCAAGATAAATGCCTGGTTCATCAGATACAACATTGCCCACTCTTAAAGGCACTTCTTCGCTCTTTGAAGCAGAATGCATATATCTAATATTAGGTGGAGCTTCATGAACTGCCAAAACATGTCCAACGCCATGTCCTGTACCACATCTATAGTCAATGCCAAGTTGCCAAATATCTCTTCTAGCCAAAATATCCAATTGATTGCCAGAAAGTCCAGACATAAACTTAACAGAGCTTAAATTAAACATCGACTTTAAGACTGTTGTGAAGTGTTTTTTAAGTTCATCACTAACTGGCCCACAAGCAATCGTTCTTGTAATATCAGTAGTGCCCTCGTAATATTGGCCGCCTGAATCCACTAGTAATACACCTTCATTTTTAAGCATTGTATACTTATCTTTAGTCGCACTATAGTGCATCATAGCCGCATTTTCTTGATAAGCTACAATTGGATTAAAGCTTAAATCAAAGGCTTTGTATTCAAGTCTAAACTTATTTAATTTCTCTGATACTTCATATTCATTTAATTGACTCTTATCAGATTCATCTAACCATTTTAAGAATCTCACCATGGCCACACCATCATAAACATGAGCTAAGATTGTGTTCTTTCTTTCTGTTTCATTTTTCATAGACTTCATCTCTTCAATAGGAGACATCATATATGAAACTTTATTTCCACTATTTTTAATGCAACAGTATGTTTCATAGTTAACTTTAGTATCATCTAAGATAATTGTTTCATTCTTTAAACTACCAACAAACCTATAATAATCATCATATGGTCTAATAATAATTCCATCTTCATATAGCGAATCTAGAAGATCACTATCTAATCTTTCAATGTTGACAAAGAAGTAAACATCGTTTTTATTAAAGACCAAATATGATAAGAAAACCGGAGTATAGACAATATCATTTCCTCTCAAATTTAAGATATAAGCAATTGATTCAAGATTATTAACAATATGTGTCTTACCATTTAGACAATATTTAATGTTATTTAGTTTTTCCTTTCTTGATTTGCCAGTATATTCATCAAGCAAGAACCACAATTTATCTTGGCTTAAAGGAGCACGATTTTCAATTAAATCTGAATAGATATCAACACTCTTTAGCTTAATGCCTTTATTTAATAAAGATTTAGCAAAATTAATACTTGTACGCTTACCATCAAGGCCAATTACCTTGCCAGTATAGTTTTTTTCAATAAAAGCTATTGGATCCAAGGCACCCTTGGTACCAAGCTTAACTACTTCTACTCCATTTGGTTCACATTGTCTTTCAGCTTGTATGTGATATCTACCATCCACAAAAATATAAGCATGTTCTCTATCTACTAATAATGTTGCTAAAGATCCTGTAAAACCAGAAAAATATTCAATCGTTTTAAAATAAGCAGGAACATATTCTGACATATGATAGTCTGATGTGTTTAAATAATACGCATCAATTGAATTATTTTTAAGAGCCTGTTGTAGGGCTTTTAGTTTAGAATTTTCCATAAAACAAAAAAACCTCTTTTCTCACAATTATTCTAGCATAAGGAAACAATAAAAAATAATGTTAAACTACTATTTTAAGGTATAATTATTTAGTATGAGAAAAAATACAGAAGATGAATTAAATCCTACTCAAGCTAGGAGAATCGCAAAACGAAAAAGAACAGCTTATAGCCGAGGTTTTAAGGCTGAAGAAAAAGCTAGTGAAAACGTTTCTAGCGAGGAAAAAATAGAACAAACTAAGGACAAGAAAGATAAAACTAAGAAAACTATGGAAAATGAAAAAGTTATTGTACAAAGACCTAAGACTAAAAAATCTATAAGGGTTCTTGCGACTATCACAACAATTATCGCCTCTCTTGGAGTGATTGCGTTTATTGCTTGTTTGATTTTTGCAGGCAATCTATTAAAAGATAAGCCGGATTTCGATAAGGAAAAGTTGGAGTCAGAAAATTCTAGTGTAATTTACGACGCTAATGGTGATGAAATTGTCGAACTTGGTTTATATTTAAGAGAAAACATTTCTTATAGTGAAATGCCAAACTGTTTAATTGATGCGTTTGTTTCAATTGAAGACTCACGTTATTTCGAACATTTTGGTTTCGATATTCCACGTTTCACAAAAGCCATTATTGAAAACTTAAGATCAGGTGGCTTTGGACAGGGCGGTTCAACCATCACTATGCAACTTGTGAAAAACTCATACTTCCAAGTTGATGCGGATGGCGATAGTACTATGGCTGCCAATAGTGGTATGGCTGGTGTTAAGCGTAAGATGCAAGAAATTGTTCTAGCAATGGAAGCTAATAGTCAAGTAAGCAAAGAGGAAATTATCGCCTTATATATTAATAAGATTAACTTTGGTAACAACATTAGAGGTGTTCAAAAGGCTGCTCAATATTATTTCGGTAAAGATGCTAAGGATTTAAATCTTGTTGAATCAGCTTTCCTAGCTGGTATCATCAACGCGCCAAACAACTACAATCCTTATAATGAACTATATAAAAATGATGATAGTTATGTATATCTAAACTCGAATATCACTTATCTTGAAAACGCTCAAGAAAGAACTGCTGAAGTATTGGATTTAATGGCTTACCATGGATATATAACTGAGGAAGAAGCTAAACTAGCTAAAACAATCAAGATTGAAGATTTATTATCTGGTGTAGACAAAAAGTTCAATAGTTATTCTCAATACTATCAAGATTATATTGATGCAGTTATTGAAGAGGCTGAAGAAATTACTGGTAAAGATCCATATACAACTTCTATGCAAATTTACACTTCAATGGATCCTTATATGCAAGAAACTTTATATAACATTGAAAACGAGAAGACGGATCTTAAGTATACAAACGATCTTGAACAATCTGCTCTTGTTGTGTTGAATAACCAAACCGGTGAACTAGTTGCCTTAGGCGGAGGCCGAAACCAAGAAGAACAAGCTCGACAATTTAATAGAGCGACAAGCGCTTACTTGCAACCGGGTTCTAGTATAAAACCAGTTATTGAATATGCTTTAGCGTTTGACCGTTTGGGTTGGTCTACTGCTCACACAATTACAGACCAACCATATTACCTATATGGCGGCAACGTTCTTGTGGCTAATGCTGGTAGCCAAGGATATACAGGAGATATGCTTATAACTGAAGCAATTGCAAGGTCACTTAATACACCTGCAGTTCAAACACTTGCAGCTGTAATAGATGAAATTGGTGAAGATGGCGTTAAGGAATATCTAACAAGTATTGGCATTACTAAGAATCTAGATTCATTTGACTTACAATGGGCAATTGGTGGCAACACTTGTACTGTTACTCCAGTTCAATTAGCTGCTGCTCATGCGATATTTATGAATGATGGTTACTACATCACTCCTCATACAATTAAGTCAATTACATTCGATGATGGAACCGAATACACGGCAGATACCACAGGCAATCAAGTTATTTCAAGTGCTGCGGCTTATATGGTTGCGACATGTGAAGAATTCAATGTATCTGGTTCATTCTTAAATAACATGCAAATATTAAAGAGAGATTATCCAGTATATGCTAAGACTGGTACAACCGACTGGTCAACGAGTGGTGCTCAATATGGCATTCCTACTGGTGCTCCAAAGGACATGTGGTTAATGTGTCAAACATCTAATTACACTGTTACCATTTGGTTAGGATTTGATAAAGCTGAAGTTGGATCGTATTTCACTAGTGCCGAAGATTTGGCTAACTTAAAAGGTAAGATAGGCAAATACATCTTAGACGAATTAGAAGAACATTTTGATTATGATACAACTGGCGTTAGTGCTCCAAGCGATGTTGAAGAAGTTACCATTGTAAAAGGTGCTTATCCATATTGTGAGCCAACATCTGGATATGAATCAGTTACAGGTCTAATTAAGTCTAGTGCTTTAAAAGAAAATCCTCTAACTACTGTTTCTGAAGTATTAGCTTCTCTAACTACAAAGGAAAATGCAAGTGGTGGTATGGGCGTATCTGGATGGATAGATGGTACTACTGTTGGAGTAAATATTTACTCAGGTGGTTACTATTGTTCAGGCGGAACACAAGATATCAGTGCTACAAATGTATATGGTAAGACAACTACCGCAACTGGACGTTGTTACTTCCCTCACTATCGTACAACTGGATCATCTTCTACATGGGCTTCAGTAACATTGTATGTAAATGATGAATACTATTCTGAAAGCAGTGGCGAAGGATATGTTGAGTTCTATGATGTTCCAGAAGGAAGCAGCGTAAAAGCTTGTGCATATAGTGATAGCTATGGTACAATTTGTGCAAACATCAATTAACAAAATCTAAAAGAAAGTCTAAAAAAGTGAGCTAAATGCTCACTTTTTTTATTCAAATTTATAGATTAGTACGTTTTCTATACAATTTATAACTATTTTTTTGTACATTTTACAAAATCCAAAAAGAAAAGCAGCAATGCTGCTTAAGATTCTTTCTTTCTAGCAATGATTTCGATAGGTACACCCTCAAAACCAAACGCTTCTCTGAGTTTGTTTTCCAAATATCTCTTATATGAGAAATGGAATAATTCTGGATCATTTACAAATATTACTATTATGCAAGGCGCAGATTGCACTTGTGATGCATAATATATCTTAAATAGTTTGCCATTGTGTGGCTTAGCAGGATTAGCTAATTGAGCATCCATTACAACTTCATTTAAGACATTAGTCTTAATTCTTAAATTAACATTGTTATACACAGTATCTATCAAAGGAAGAAGAGTATTTACTCTCTTGTTTTCTTTAGCACTTACAAAGGCAATAGGCGCATAATCTAGATATGCGAATTGGCTTCTAATATCTTTGGTAAGCTTATCCATTGTCTTCTCATCTTTGTCAACCAAATCCCACTTATTATAGACTAGGATAACACCCTTTTTAGCTTCATGAGCAAGTCCAGCGACATGCTTATCCTGTTCAATAACACCAACGCTACCATCAATCACCACAAGCACTACATCGCATCTATCAATAGCCGATTTAGCTCTTAATACAGAGTATTTTTCAACGTTCTCGTAAATCTTTCCTCTTTTTCTAATGCCAGCTGTATCCACGACAACATAAGATTTATCATTAGCATTAAAAACCGTATCAATTGCATCTCTTGTTGTACCTTCTATATCAGATACAATAACTCTTTCTTGGTTTAAAAAAGCATTTGTAAGACTTGACTTACCTACATTCGGTCTGCCAATTATCGCAAACTTAATCATGCCATCATATGTTTCTTTTTCTTTTTTTGGCATTAGTTCAGTAGCTTTATCTAGCAAATCGCCTATGCCTATTCCATGAGAACCAGAAACAGCTATTGGATCTCCAAACCCTAGGGCATAGAATTCATAGATATTTTCTACTTGTGAGAAATCATCTATCTTATTAATTCCCAGAATAACTGGTTTCTTGCTTTTTCTTAATAGTTTAGCAATATAATTATCGTCATTCGTTAGGCCTTCTCTACCATTACATAAGAAAATAATAACATCAGCTTCTTCGATAGCTATATCGACTTGAGCTTGGATTTCCTTTTGAAAAGGAACATCATTAAGTTCAATGCCGCCAGTATCAATTAGGTTATATATTTTATTAAGCCAGTGGCAATCGCCATAAATCCTATCTCGAGTGACACCTGGAGTATCCTCTACAATAGATAGTCTTCTTTCTAACATACGATTAAATACAGTTGATTTTCCTACATTAGGTCTACCAACTATCGCAATAGTACCATCTACCATAAACAACCTCCTTTAGATCTTTTGCTTAACTAGATCTATTATTTTATTAACAACTTCTTCTTTATTCATATTAGAAGAATCAATCAAAGTTGCATCAGCAGCTTGTCTTAAAGGTGAATTTTCACGATGACTATCTTGATAATCCCGCTTTTTAATATCCTCTAATATTTGATTATAATCGCTTTCGATACCTTTTTGTTTATTTTGAAGAACTCTTCTATTAGCTCTATCTTCTGCACTAGCAGTTAAAAATATTTTAACTTCTGCTTCAGGCAAAACAACCTCGCAGATATCTCTTCCATCTACAATATATCCCTTATTTTCGGCAATCTTTTTTTGAAGAGAAACAAGGGCTTTCCTAACGCCAAGAAGCTTAGAAACATCACTTGCAGCTAAAGACATTTCATTACTTCTGATAGCCAAGGAAATATCTTCGCCATTGCACAAAATTGTTCCATCACTTTTCATATCTAGATTAAAGTTATTGTTTATAAGATCAACAATCTTATCTTCCTCATCTAACTTTAAGCCATTTTTGATAGCTACATAGGCAACCGATCTATACATTGCCCCTGTATCTAAATGAACATAGCCGAGTTTAGCTGCTAAAACATCAGAAACACTGCTTTTGCCAGCTCCGCTTGGCCCATCAATCGCAATATTAATTTTCATTACTTAATAATTCCTTTTGCGTAAAGGATATAGTAAGCAATAACGCCAAGTATTGCAAGTAAAATAACAATAAGGATAACAAGAATAACATTTAGTACCTTATTAGGCTTTTCATCATCATAATATTCTTCTATTTCTTCTTGTTCAGTAATATTATCATTCATCACAAAAGGAATAGTATCATCAACAACATCTTGTCTTAAGGTTTCATCTAAAGACTTAATTTCAACAGGTTCCTCACCTTGAACTTTAGCTAAAACTGGATGCTTGATTGTATCAGCCATCTTAGAAGCAAACTCTTCTGGGTTAACTTCAATAGGCTTAACAGTGTCATTTAAAACATTTTCAACATTAACAGGAGCTGCAGAAGCACCAATTTCACTTAACACTTTATCAATTTCAAGTGAAACAGTATCGCTAAATTCCTTATCATTCTTCTCATCGCCATGTCTAATTTCATCAATGATTGAATTAGAAATATCATCTACAGTCTTACGACCATCTTGTTTATTGTATTCATCAACTTCAGCTAAAGTAGAATCAACATATTCATTACTTATTTCTTGGACAACAGGTCCTCCTTTAACCTCAGCTGTTTCTTGAGACTCTTCATTAACATCTTGAGCTTCTTCTACTTCTTGACTGGTGACATTATCTTCGTTAGGCTCTTCAACAGTTTCTTCTACCGTGTTAACTTCTGCCTTGTTTTCTTCTTCAGTTACAGGTTCTATCTTACCATCAAGTTCTTGAACAACATCTTCCATCTTAGAAGCAATATCTTCATAGTTTTCTTCAACCGCATTAGCATTCTCTTCTTTTGTTTCTTCAACAGGAGAAACATTTTCAACTATTTCATCTAGAGAAGGAGTTTCAACATGAACATCACTCTCGTCTGTCTCTTCTACTTCAGGTATTGAGCCTAAATCCAAGATATCATCAACATCTACTTCAGTTGGAATTTCATCTATTTTAATCTCTTCAATTGTAGATTCAACAGTATTTTCAGGCTCCTTTTCATTTAAATCTTCTTGTGAAGCCTCATCAACAACTTCTTCTTTTTGTTCGTCATTCACCTCTTCTTGAGGATCTTGGTCCTTAATTTCGTTTTCACCATAAGGCTCAATAGTTTCTTCAATATGTTCTGCTACATCAATAACAGGCTCAATTGCTTCTTCTTTTATTGTTTCACTAACTTCTTCATGAGACTCTTCAATTGTTTCTTGATTTGTTTGAGATTCAACTGTTTCCTCAACTTGATGTTCTTCAATTACTTCTTGAGCTACTTGTTCTTCAACCGACTCTTCAGTTCGTGATTCCTCTTCAACAGGAGAAACTTCTTCAACCATTTCATTTGAAGAAACAGTTTCTGTAGGAACTTCAGTTTCAATATTTTCTTCTTTTTCTAGTTCTACATTTTCTTGCGTACCTATTTCTTCTTCAAGAACAGTTTCTTCTTTTGTTTCAGGAACATATTCAACAGTATCTTCAACGTTAGTTTCTTCTACTTTTGGTTCTTCCTTATAAACCTCTTCCGGTTTTAATTCAGTAGGAAGTTCCTCTTTTTCTTCTACATCAGCTTGATTAATAATAGAGTCTACTTGTTTAAAAATATCTTCAAGTTTGATTTCATCAGCGTTTGTGTCAACTTCTATTTCATCATCAAGATTAGCAATATTTTGATCAATTAAATCATTAATTGCTTTATCAATATTATCTGTATCTAAACTATCCAAAAAGTCCATTTCAGTAGAATCTGTATTTAAAGGTTCAATATTTTCTTCAAAACTAGCTTCCTCTACTACAGGTTCTTCCTTTATTTCCTCAGCCTCTTCTTCTATTTTTGTATCTTGATTGAATAGTGATTCAAGGGCTCTTAATTTATCTTCATATTTACTTAATTCTTCATTCAAAGTCTCAGATTCGGTCTCATTGGCCATTTTTTCTCTAAGCTCTGCATATTTTTGTGTACGGGTTAATCTTGCCATAGTAAAACCTCCAGAAATTCTGCTTATTAATTATAACAAAAAAGCCTTTATAAAGGAAATTCCTAGGCTTTTTCCATCTCTTTTTTAAGCCAGCCACTCTTATGATAATAAGTAGCTGTAAAAATAGCCGCTAGTATCCAAGTAAAGCTATAACTATATCCAACTATCGCAATATCGTGCACTTGTTTTAATACTATCGCTAAAAATATTTGTCTAATAACTACAAACGCCAATATTGAAGTAAACATTGGCACAAAGCTTCTGCCTGAAGCTCTTAGTACACCTGAGTATACTTGATGGAAGCATAAAGCAAAATAGAACGGGCACATTACTCTAATACATTTAGCTCCATATTCAATAACCATTTCATCGCTTGAGAAAAGGCCAATGCATTCTCTAGCAAATATCATAACAATCGCACCCAACGCAATTACAGTTGCCAAGCCCATTGCAAGAGTTATCCTAACACCTTTTTTAACTCTGTCATATTTTTTAGCACCTAGGTTTTGTGAAATAAAGGTAGTAATTGCAAGCGCAAAACTGTTTACTGGAAGACCTAAAAAATTATCAAATTTATTAGCGCTTGAAAAGCCGGCTACAGCAGCTGATCCAAAACCATTTATATAAAACATAACAACAACATTAGACACCGAAACAACCATGCCCTGTAGTCCTGCAGGAATGCCTACATGAACTATTTCTTTTAATGTCTCAAAATGAATTTTTAACTTATTAAAATGAAGCTGATACTCTCTTTTTTCACTAAACAAGATATATAGCACTAATACCATTGACAAGAACTGGCAAATAATTGTCGCTAAAGCAGCACCGCTAACTCCAAGTCCAACTGTTTTTACTAAAAAAACGTCCAAGAAAACATTAACAATAGAAGATGCAATCAAGACAATAAGAGGCGTTCTAGCATTACCTACAGACTGCAAAATGCCTGTTCCAGCATTATATAAAGTAACAAAAACATTTCCCAAGAAATATATTTTTAAATAATTGTTTGCGTCCACAAACGAATCACTAGGTGTGTCCATCCACTCTAGCAAGTACGGTGAAATAAAGTACCCTAATATTGTAAGAAATAAACCAAATAACAATGAGAAGACCACAAAAGTATGAACAGCCTTTTCTAACTTGTCTTGGTTTCTAGCACCGTAGTATTTTGATACAACAACACCTGCACCTGTGGCTAAGCCTTGAAAGAAAGCTATCATAAAATTAATTATTGGGGTGGAAGAACCTACTGCAGCTAATGCGCTTGATCCTACATAGTTTCCTACTACAAACGAGTCTATTGTGTTATACATTAGCTGAAAGAAATTGCCCAATAATAAAGGAATAGAAAACAATAAAATCTTCTTAAAAATGCTACCCTCAGTCATTAGCCCACTTTCTTTACTTAACATAATTCACACTTTCTAAAAACAGTATTTATTATAAATCAATAATTCTATTTGTACTATAATTTAGTTATGATAGAAAAACTTAAACATGCAATTGAAAATAGTAAGAAAATAGTCTTTTTTACAGGAGCAGGAATGTCTACCGATAGCGGAATACCTGATTTTCGATCAGAAACTGGATTATATAAGAATAATCTTCATGCCGAAGAGATAATATCACACTCATATTTTATGTCTCACCCAGAAGAGTTCTATGATTTTTATAAAAATAAAATGATATTTGAAGATGCTCTTCCAAACTACGGACACAAGTTTATTGCTAGTCTTGAGGGAAAGAAAGATGTTTGTGTTGTTACTCAAAACATAGATGGACTGCATCAACTAGCAGGAAGCAAGAAAGTATATGAACTGCATGGTTCAATACATCGAAACTATTGTATGAAATGCCATAAGTTCTATGATTTGACTAAAATAATTGAAAGCAATGGTGTTCCATACTGTGATTGTGGAGGAATCATTAAACCAGATGTGGTGCTATACGAAGAAAGTCTTGATGAAGACACAATAAACAAATCAGTTAGTGAAATATATAATGCGGATACCATGGTAATTCTTGGCACTTCATTAAATGTATATCCAGCTGCCGGTTTTATTAGGTACTTTAGAGGAAACACTCTAGCTATCATTAATAAACAAGCTACTGTTCAAGATAACAATTGTGATATCGTAATTCACGATTCTATTTCCAAAGTATTTAAGGAAATAGATAATATATAATAATAAGGTAGGAGAAAATCAAAAATGAAAAAAACATTAGTAATTCTAGCTGCTGGTATGGGATCAAGATACGGCGGCTTAAAACAAGTTGATACTCTTGGATCAAATGGTGAATCAATTATTGACTTCACTATTTATGATGCGATTAAAACTGGCTTTGAAAAGTTAGTATTAATCATCAGAAAAGAACATGAAGAAATCTTTGAAGAACACATCGTTAAAAAGATTAGACCTTTTATTGAAGTAACATACGCTTATCAAGATATAAATGATATTCCAGAAGGAGTAGAAGTTCCAGCTGAAAGAAAAAAACCTTGGGGAACAACTCATGCCCTACTTGCATGTAGACATATTTTAAAGGAAGATCCATTCGTCATTTGTAATGCAGATGACTTCTATGGAAGAGATGCCTTTGTGAAAGTAGCTAAGTTCTTTGATGAAAACGCTGGTAATAATGATTACTGCATGGTTGGCTATAAAGTAGAAAACACTTTATCAGATAATGGTACTGTTACTCGTGGTGTTTGCAAGAAAGATGATAATGATTATTTGTCAGCTATTAAAGAAGTAATGAATATTAAATGGAACGACAATCACGATGGCGTTGAATATGAAGAAGATGGTAAATATTTGCCAATGGAAATGGGAACCCCTGTTTCAATGAACTTCTGGGGCTTTAAGCCATCTATCATTTCTAAGTTTGAAGAAATATTCAAGAGTGAACTTCCTGAAGGTGTTAAAAATAATCCACTTAAGTATGAAGCACTTCTTCCAAATCATGTTGGTGTCTTAATTAACAATAAAGAAGCCAGTGTAAAAGTTCTTACTTCAAACGATTCATGGTTTGGCGTAACATATCAAGCTGATAAAGAAAGCGTTGTCGCTAAGTTACAAAGTTATAAAGATAACGGCACTTATCCATTTGATCTTTGGGCTAAATAATTATCTAATCAAAGAAGTGAAGCATATCGTTTAGCGAATGCTCGCTTCTTTTTTTATGACCATATATATCTATTCATTAAGTTAATCTTTCAAATATAATAATCATATGAACAAACTTGAATTTTTAAACAAACAAGAGAAATTATCAACATTAGCTTTTATTTACGAACTTCCAAAATTAATAGCTTTAATCATTTCTCAATTTAAAGCTAATTCAATACTAGTAATATTAGAAATAATTCATGGGCTAGGCGATGCGATTAATTCTTTGATAACTCTTTTGTTATGCAAAGTATTAATAAAGAATAAACATAATATTAAACAAGAAAAATTAGAAATAATCATTGGCATGATATGCGACTTGGTAATCATAATTGGACTGTCTTCATTTATTATTGTTTCCTTACATAAACTAAATGGGCATGAAACAAGTCATAATTTAAATGGTGTAATTATTATTACGATTATAAGCATTTTTTGCGATATTTATTTTTTAAAGAAACAAAAAGAAATTGAAAAAGAATATCATCATATTTTAGCTAAAACCGAATTATCTACTGCAAAAGAAGATTTGGTCTTTGATATTATTGAACTTATTTCTTTAGTTATAGCTGAAACTAATTTTGCCTATATGACACCAATATTATGTATATTAGTGGCTGTTTATGCGATATATGAAAGTATTGATCGTATAAGAGAACAATATATTTTATATAAAGAAATAATTTAGCACTTAATTATTACTCTTGCTAGCACTTTATTGTTGACAGTGCTAAAAGTTGTGCTATTATATAGTTGTACCAAGAGTACAAGGAGGAAATAAAATATGAAATATATGCCAAGAAAAGGATTTGATTTATTTGATGATATGTTTGATGGTTTCTTCCCAAGAGAATTTAACCGTCAAGGATTTGATGTTATGAAGACTGATATCCATGAAAAAGATGGATACTATACATTAGATATTGAAGTTCCAGGATACAACAAAGAAGATGTTTCAATGGAATTAAGCAATGGATATCTAAGCATTAAAGCTAGTCACAATCAAACTGATGAAGAAAAGGATGCTAAGGGCAATCTAATTAGAAGCGAAAGAGTATTTGGCTCTTGTCAAAGAAGCTTCTATGTTGGAGATAATATCAAAGCTGGTGATGTTAAAGCTAAATTTGAAAACGGAATGTTAATCGTAACCGTTCCAAGCGAACAACAAAAACAAATCGAATCTAAAGAAACAATTGCTATTGAATAAAATATGGGGAATTAATTCCCCATATTTTTTTATTCTTCTAAATATTTTTAAGAAGCAAAGAAAATACAAATGTAGTAACAGCCATCATAATAAAGACTTCTTAAGTTTATTCATAATGATTAATTTTCATTCTGCCTTTATTGTTTATAAAAATAAATACATCGATTAGGGTGTTGTTATTCTTGTTTTCTATTTCTCTATGTGATATATTTCTTTCAAGGGGAGTATGTCGTAAGACATGTCTGCAATGGGACAAATTCTAAGTTTTATAAAGGCTATGCAGACTGCTGACTTAGAAGTTGTCTTCACCACACTGTTAAATTGTCTCCCCTTTTTTATTTGTCTTTATTTCTTGTCTTTTAACTAAATTAGCGAAGTCCCCATTCTTTTCCATTAATTCCTCATAACTTCCTTTTTCAAAAATATCTCCATTTTTTACTAAAAGAATATAATCACAATTTTTAAGAGTAGATAATCTATGAGCTACCATTATAACCGTGCATTTCAGGCTATTAATATTTTGCATAACCTTTTTTTGTGTGGTATTATCTAAGGCCGATGTCGCTTCATCTAATATTAAAAGACAAGGCTTTCTAATCAAAGCTCTCGCTAATAAAATACGTTGCTTTTGGCCACCCGAAAATCCACCGCCACATGTTTCTGATACATTAGTATCTAAACCTTCTGGAAGTTCTCTAACATAATCAGCTATTGCGGCCAAATCTAGAACACGCCAGACCTCTTCATCAGTAAATTTACAATCGCCTAATGTTACATTGTATTTTAAAGTTCCAGGGAAAAGCTTTCCTTGTTGTGATACGTACCCAATATGGCTACATACTGATTGTAAATTTAATGTATTTAAAGGCTTTCTATCAATCAAAATTCTTCCTGTATCCGGTTTTGTAATGCCAATAAGCATATTAATTAAAGTGCTTTTGCCAGATCCGCTTTCTCCTGCAATTCCTACCTTTTCACCTTTTTTAATATCTAATGACAAATTTGATAATTTAAATGCATTATTATCTTTATAAGTAAAACTGACATTTTCAAACGAAACGTCGCCATATATATGATTGACATAATTTTCGCCATCATTTTCAATATCATTTGCGTCTAATATTGGCAAAAGCTGTTCATAAGAAGGCCTCATTGTGCTTAATGAATCAATCATATTGCACAAAAGACTTGTAGCAGATGTCACAAATGCATAAGATGTTGTAAAAGCAATATAGTCCGATGCGGAAACGTTATTAATTACTGCTATAGTTAACAAAACAGCACCGCTTATTGATGTAAATAACGTTTGAATTAATGGCTTTAGTTTCACCAAGAGTGCTGGATCATAGTTGCAGCAAAGAATCTTTCGGTAAAGATCAGCCCACTTAACAAAAGCCCTTTTCCAAGCACCAGATGTTTTTATTTTAGAGATTCCATTAAGAGTAGTGTAGGTCATTTCTTTAAGCTTAGAATCAGTTTCAAGTTCATCTTCCGTATTTGCACGATTTGCAATCATAGCCAATAAAGACAGTAGTACTTGAATTGTCACTAAAATAAAAGATGGAAAAACAAGGCTAGATGCAAACTTTCCAATTTGCGGAAAATACAAAAGCGAAAATAAAACCGAGACAAAAGTACTTAATACTGTGCTTGCTATAAATGTTCCAAGCTTTCTAGCGTTATAAATATAGGCTGTAATACGTCCAGATCCTGTTTTATCAAAATAGCTTAATGGTTTTCTTAAAACACGCATCATAACTGCACTTTGCAAAGCTTTTCCACAATCATTTTCAATTAAACTCATTCCAAAATATTTATACGCTTGTATAATGCCTCTAAGAAAAGCAATTATTAAATATGAAATAAATAACATCAAAAAATAACTTGATGCATCTTGCGTAAAGCTTATATATTTTCCAAGAACAGCTTTATTTATTGCCGGTATTAATAAGCCTAGCAAAGTAAATGATAATGTAAGTACAAGCAAAACTATAATTTTATATGTTGGAATAGATGTTAAAACATATCCAACTAATCTTAAAAAACTTAAGGGTTTATCAGTTATAGACCAATTTGGAAAAGGCCTATATATTTCATAAACTTCTTCACTTAAAACAATAGAAGAAGACATTCTATGTTTTCTAGATAGGCTTGGAGAATAATAGTATCTGCCAAAGAAAGATTTTTCTATTACAATCCATTTATTATCTTTTGTTTTAGCCAAATAAATTATATTTGAATTATGTTTAAAAGATTCTTTGATATTCTTAACCTGATTGTACATAATTCCATTTGACTCCAACATCATCTTAAGCAGCTCATCTTCGTCTTCTACTTTTCCTTTAATATGATTTGTTAAACCAAAAGAAAGAATAATATAATTAAGACAATTTTCAAGATCAGCCATATTTAATGATTCATGAGAAAAATTGTTTGCAATTTCATTATTTAAAGCTGCTTGTGCTTGTTTTAATAGCCCATCTTCGACAGTCTCTCTTTTTTGAATGATTCCACTTTCAAAATTCACTATGCATCCTCCATAAGGCTTGTAAACAATCCACCTTTTTCGTAAAGTTTTAAAGGAGCGCCCTCTTCAACAATTTTTCCATTTTCCATTACTACCACACGATCGCATAACATTACCGTAGACAAACGATGTGCCGCAATAACACAAGTTACTCCTCTATCCATAATAGCTTTAAAAACTTTTTCTTCTGTAAGAGCATCTAAAGCAGATGTAAATTCATCAAGAATTAAAATTGTAGGTTCCATAGCTAAAGCACGTGCTAATTCAATTCTTTGCAATTCACCACCAGAGTAGTTTCTACCATGTTCCACAATTTTTGATTGATAACCACCATGGCTATCAGCAATAATCGAATGAATTTGGACGTCTCTAGCTGCAAGAATCATTTCGTAGTCTTCTATCAAGTCATCCCATAGTTTAATATTATTTTCTACGCTATCGGCAAACATCATAATCTCTTGATCAGCAGAGGCAATTGATGAATGAACTATAGCAGAAGGTATTTTAGATAGTGGTTTATTGTCGTATAATATCTCACCACTATTTGGCTGGTGCAAACCTGTTAAAAGTTTTAATAGAGTGCTTTTACCACACCCTGTCTTTCCTACAATCGCAACGCTTTCTCCTTGTTTTATATTTAAATTAAAATTTTCAAGAATCATATGGTCACCACCATAACTATAGCTTACGTTATCTATACAGATATCACCTTTTAATTTTTCCGGAATTGAATCACCTATTTTATTTTCGGGTATCGTTTCTCTTTGTAAAATATCATCAACTCGTTCTATATCATTCCTAACCAATTGGAATTCATTCATAATCTCACTTGTTTGTTCCATATTATTTTGCATATTTTGAAAGATAGTCATATATAAGCTAAGAAGGCCCATGCTAAAGAATCCTTTCTTAATAAAATACGCACTCATAAATAAAAGCAATGCACTAGATAAATAATTGTGTAAATTACTAAGAAGACTATTTTCTGCATATAGCCTTGTCAATATTGTTTTTCCCTCATCAAAGTCATTTTCTAAATCCATCCATGATGTAAAATAGGCATGTTCGGCACCTGTTATTTTAATTGTTTCCATCATGTCCATTCCATGAAGTGTACGGCTATTTGCTGCACTTTCTGCGGTTGATATGCTTCTTGAAACCGTTGAAATTCTTTCATTCAAAAAATATTTAATTAAAAAATAGATTAGTTCAACAACAAGAAGTACACAAGTAATAGGAATATTATAATAAAGCATTAAAGCGATATAAATTATTGCTGATAAGAAGTCTACAACCCTAGGAGCAACCCCTTGTAAAATCGTATAATTCAAATAAGTATTAGAATCCATTCTATGAACTAAATCGCCTGAAAAATGATTTTCAAAAAATCGCATTGGTTGCATTAAAATCGTTTTATATAAATTAGCCGAAGATTTCGCAGTCAATCTTCTACTTTCTTTCAAAATATATAAAGTTTCAAAGATATAAAAAAGTATTCGACAAAGTACAAAAAAAGAAAGTAAGAGAGTAAGCGGCAAAATTAGATTTCTTTGTCCATTATTCATTACTTCATCAATAATACGTTTGGAAAGAAGTGCACTCATGATAATCATAAGTGTAGATAAGCCTCTTATAATAATGATTTTTCCAAAAACACCACCATTTCCTCTCATATGATTTTTTAGAATTTGAATCGTACTATCCGGCTTACCTGAAGGGATGAATTTGGCACTTTTTTGCATAATCAAAACAGTGCCGCTAAATCTTTCATAAAAGCTATCAATCGTCATGCTATATTGTCCTTTTGCAGGATCGCTCAATTTAATAGTTTTCTTTCCAATACCACGAATAATAACGAAATATTTCTTATTCCATTGCGCAACAAAAGGAAAAGATAAATCCTTTAGATTTGCTTTATCATTTATCTCGACAGTTTTGGTATCTAATCCATAATAGTTAGCGGCTTTGCAAAGCTGAGAAATAGATGTCGAGTTTCTAGATGCCACACATTGTTGCCTTACATCACTAATCGGCACATATTTCTTGTAATATGCTAGTATCATAGATAAACAAGCAGCACCATTTTCGCCCGCATTCATTTGCATGATAAGAGGAACTTTTTTCATTCTTATCTCCTTTGACGAGTCAATGAACCCGAATAATACATTCTAACTAAGCTTCTATAGCCCATTTTTTTAAGTGTATCATAGCTTACTCTATATTGTGCTTTATTCCATTTGCCAGTCATGACATAACGAATGCAATATTGATTATATCTATCAAGTTCATTTAAGCCATCAGTTCGAGTAATAACTGGGAAAAACCACCTAAGCCAATTAATTTTATCTTTGTCTCTTTGGCCACTAAAAACACGTTCATCCCAAGTAATCATAAGCTTTGCGGCCTGCTTGGTATTTAAACCCTTTAATCTCTTTTCTCTTTCGATAATCTTTGCTCTACCACGCATTTTGCTTTCTATTTTATTTAAAGTATGACGAGAAATATCGATCCAACCATTTCCATATAATATTCCCAAAAATTCAACTGGTTGCCCAGGTTCTATAATTCTTGTCTTATTTTTATTAAATTGAAGTTTTAATTTTTCTAATATGTTAGATAGATCATTATAATCTTTGGTTGCTTCTTCTAAAGTTTTTGCGTAAATCAAAATATCATCTGCATACCTTGCATACTCAATACCTTTATTTTCAAAATAAGAATCAACCTCAAATAAATAAACATTGCCAAAAAAGGCATAGAGCGGACACCCTGGTAAGCCAGCTGTTTCACCATTAATAATTTCTCCATTATATGTATATTGGCCACGTTTCACAAACCAAACTAAGAAATTGCACATTTCAGGATCATCACTGAAAATTTTTTGTAATTGATCCGCAAGAATATTTGAACTCAATGTGTTGGCATAAGATTTTATATCCACTTTTATAGCATAATAATTATCTAATTGAGGTAGAGTTTTTCTTTCATGCGCATATTCTTTAGCGCCTCTATTAATTCTAAAAGAGTATAAGCTATTTGTATATAATTCCTCCATATTTTGAAATGCATAGGCAATCAATCTCATAAGTGCCACTTCGTTTTCAGGAAACATATATAAAATACGCTTTTTATTAGAATCGGTTTTTGGAATAAGTTTCTTAGTTGGCAAACTAAAAAAATAGTCTCCATTTTTAAGTCTGATAATATCCTTTTCACATTGTTCACTTAAAATATATTGTTTTGTATAATCTCTAAGCGATTCTTTATCTAAACGATCTAACTTATAATTTAAAAAATTAATGCGATAGTCTTTATCAATTATCATATCAAAAATGCCCATTTTAACCCCCGCTACCACATTTTGTGGAACTAATTGTTGAGTATTAATTAATCGATTCTTTATCTTTCCTCTTAATCAATACATCCTCTTACTTTTAGCAAACCTATTTTATAATAGCTAACCTCGTGTTTTATTATAAATTAGATTATATTATAGCGTTTATTTTATGTGTGCAACAAAACAAACTATTTTTGAAGATTAGAAATGTTCGTTAATATCATTCTATGTTTAATCATTAGGGATATATAAAAAGACACAGTTAAGTGTCTTGATTTTTTATAGCTTAGTACCATTAGATTCAATAACTTGTTTATACCAGTTAAATGAATCTTTTTTAATTCTGCTTAAATCGCCTGTACCATCTACTTGCTTATTAACATAGATAGTTCCATATCTCTTTTTAATTTCACCTGTAGAAGCGCTGATTAAATCAATAATGCCCCAGAATGTGCAGCCAAGAAGTGGAAGGCCATCTTCATTAATTACCGCATCCATAGCCTTGATATGTTCTCTCATATATTCAATACGATATTCATCATGAACTTGACCATTTTCTAAAGTATCATTAGCACCTAGTCCATTTTCTACAATAAATAACGGCTTTTGGTATCTATCATATAAAGCATTGCATGTAATTCTTAAACCAAGTGGATCAATTTGCCATCCCCATTCAGAGGCTTTCAAATATGGATTAACCACACTCGCAAACACTGCATTACCTCTTGCATGATTCTTACAAATTTCGGGATCTGAAGAAACACATCTAGAAGAATAATAAGAGAAAGAAATAAAATCTACAGTTCCTTCTTTAAATTCCTTCTCATCTTCTTTAGTAATATCAATATGAACACCAGCTTTTTCCATTCTCTTTAATGCCCAAACAGGATACTCGCCTCTAGCTTGTACATCAATAAAGAAATAGTTATCTCTATCAGCTTCCATAGCCTTATAAACATCTTTTGGATTACTAGAATATGGATAGAATTGGCCGGCTGCAAGCATGCATCCAATCATTGCCTTAGGCATCATTTCATGAGCTAATTTAACCGCCTTAGCACTAGCTACTAATTCATAGTGTGCCGCAGTATAAAGAATTTGATTTTTGTCTTCGTTTTCTTCAAACAAGATACCAGCTCCCATATAAGGTAAGTGAAGAAGCATATTAATTTCATTGAAAGTAAGCCAATATTTAACTTTATTTCCTAATCTTTCAAATAATGCTTTACATAATTTGATGAAAGCATCAATCATTCTTCTATCTTTCCAACCGCCATATTTCTTAATTAAGGCAATAGGTGCATCAAAATGGCAAATAGTAATTAACGGTTCAATGCCATATTTTAAGCATTCATCGACAACATTCTCATAAAAATCTAAGCCTTTTTCATTTGGAATTTCATCATCTC
Source organism: Paratractidigestivibacter sp. (assembly GCA_963607765.1). GTDB lineage: Bacteria > Bacillota_I > Bacilli_A > Erysipelotrichales > Erysipelotrichaceae > Colivicinus. Next base: position 30,030 of record CAVDDT010000029.1, read on the forward strand.
CATTTGGAAGGATTCTTGTCCAAGCAATTGAAAAACGATAACACTTCATGCCCATTTCAGCAAACATTTTAATATCTTCTTTATAATGATGATAAAAATCAATAGCTTCATGTGCGGGATAAAAATGTTTATCATCACACTCTATCATTTTTAATTGTCCAGACATCACAGCTCTTCTATCTTCACCATAAGGAATTGTATCTACATTAGCCAATCCTCTTCCATCTGCATTATATGCACCTTCACATTGATTGGCAGCTGTAGCACCACCCCATAAAAAGTTCTTTGGAAAACTCATATTTAACTCCCTTTTTTCTATATTTTAAAAGTTAGCCATAAAAACATCAACAAGTATTCAAAAGCTTACTATTTTCATAAATAATATAATAAAATTATCTTATCAAAATCGTTGAAAACTAAACGCTGAATATTTTGTTTGTTTCAAATGAATAAACTATGTTCACGTTTTTTATTTCAACAAAATCAAGGGAGGAAAATATGGATTTCAAACAATTAGCTACTACCATTTTAGAAAATGTTGGTGGCAAAGAAAACGTTAAGTCTGTAGTGCATTGCGCAACAAGACTTAGATTCACATTACTTGATTCTTCAAAAGCAAATACTGAAGCATTAAGCAAGACAAAAGGAGTATTAAAGGTAGTTGATGCTGGTGGACAATACCAAATCGTTATCGGACCAGATGTACCTCAAGTTTACCAAGAAGTTATTAGTTTAGGTGGTTTTGAGGCAAGCGCCGCAATTGATGATCCAAAAACGCAAGCTGATGACAATAGATCAAAATTAAGTAAAGTATTAGAAGGTATCGCTAGTATCTTCCAACCAGTTATCCCTGCAATTTGTGGTGCTGGGCTACTTAAGGCTGTATTAGCTTTATGTACAACATTAAAATGGATTGATACAACAGGACAAACTTACATAATTTTAAGCGCTCTAGCTGATTCTGCATTCTATTTCTTGCCTATTTTATTAGCTCAATCATGTGCTAAGAAATTTAAATGTAACCAAGGAACGGCGATGGCTCTTGCTGGACTACTTGTCTATCCATCTTTTATCACACTACTAAAGGGTGAAGAAGCCGTTAAGATTTTCAATCTTATCCCTGTAACAAAAGCTACATATACATCTTCAGTAATTCCAATTATTCTTGGTGTATGGTTTATGTCTTTGGTAGAACACTTTGTTCAAAAGACATGTCCAAAAGCAGTCAAATTCTTCTTTGTGCCATTCTTTTCACTAGTTATAGGTGGTATTGTTACAATTTGTGCACTAGGTCCAATTGGTGCTTGGCTATCAAATCTAATTCAACTATTCTTCAGTTGGTTAAAAGATTTCGCCCCATGGCTTGTTCCAACAGTAGTGGGTATCACATCACCACTTCTAGTTATGACTGGTACTCACTATGGTCTAATTCCTATTGGTACAAACAATCTAGCAACCGTAGGACATGACGCTGTTGTAGGACCTGGTATGTTAGTATCTAATACCGCTCAAGGTGCTGCAGGCTTTGCGGTTGCTGTTAGAAGCAAGGATCCTGAAGTAAAACAAGTTGCTGCATCTGGTGGCTTAACTGGTATTTTAGGCATTACCGAACCAGTATTATATGGTATTAACTTAAAGTACACATTCCCTTTATATGCTGCTATGATTGGTGGAGGTGTTGGTGGCCTATTCTTAGGCTTAACTGGTGTAGAAAGATTTGGGGCTGGATCTCCAGGCCTACTTGTTCTTCCCGTGTATATTCCAACAGAAGAAGGATTAGCTGCTGGCTTTACAATGTCTAACTTCTACTTTGCTATTATCGGTGTGGTTATCGCTATGGTAGTATCATTTGTATCTTGCTATATCATGTATGGAATCTGGGAAAAGAAGGGCAAAATTGAAGGCTCTGATGTCCCTGTAAAAGAAAAATCAAGTAATAATGAAATCTATGCTCCAGCAAATGGCAAAGTTATTCCACTAAGTGAAGTAAAAGATGAAGTATTCTCATCTGGTGCCATGGGCAAGGGCATTGCAATTGAACCTACTGATGGCAAGATTTATGCTCCTGTTGATGGAACAATTTCTGTTTTCTTCCCTACTGGCCATGCGATTGGCATTAATGCTGATAATGGTGTTGAAGTCTTAATCCATGTTGGCATGGACACTGTTAATCTAGATGGTAAGGGCTTTTCACCAAAAGCAAAAGTTGGTGATAAAGTTAAGAAAGGACAATTGCTTCTTGAAGTTGACTTAGATGTTGTTAAAAAAGAAGGACTTTCAACTATCACCCCAGTTATTATCACAAATGCTGCTGATATGAAAGAAGTAAATCCTACAAGCGCTAGCGAAGCTAAAGCTGGCGATGTTCTTATCACTATTGTTAAATAGTATTTGGGCACATAAATGTGCCCTTTTACAATACATAAAAATGGAAGTCATTCGACTTCCATTTCTTTTATCAAAAATTCATTTCCTTGAAGCAAGTAAGTATTTTCACTTTGACAATGAGGACAAGTTTTACCATAAATAATTGTATTATAGTCCTTGCCACAATCCTCGCAATGTGTAATTGCCTTAATCTTCTCTATCTTCAATTCACAATTAGTCATATCTTCATGTTTACTAACTGCCCAATTCCAACAATCAACCAAGTATGAATCAATTACACCGCTAACCGTTCCAAGCTGTATAGTAACTGAATTTACATGCTTAACATTGTTTTCTTTGGCAACCTTCTCACATTCATCTATAACATAGAAGACAACACCTAATTCATGCATTAGTCATCAACTTCTTTTGGCTTAATGTGCAATGCAATCTTAATAGCTCTCTTAGCTTGATAAGGCAAGATAGCCTTAAATTTATCTTCAGATTTAATCATAGTTGTTGCCTCTGGATGAGTTCTATGAAGATGAATTGCATCAAATTCACATCTTGTTGTACATAGACCACAACCAATACACTTATGAGGGTCAACTACGCTTGCACCACATCCTAGACATCTCTTAGTTTCAATTCTAACTTGTTCTTCTGTTAAACCGGCTCTATCATCCTTAAATGACATATCAGGCTTATCAATTCCCTTTAGACCCTCAACTTGTCTTTGGGCATGATCATAATCAGTAACGCTAATATCAGCCTTATTTAATTCAATAAATTCTCTCTTATCTAGACCAATAGTTAAGCTAGCGCCCTTATGAACATGTCTATGAAGTCTTTCAGCAGCCAAGTGTCCTTGTGCTATTGCGTCAATAACAAACTTAGGGCCTGTATAAACATCACCACCAACAAAGATATCTTCATCATCTGTTTGGAAAGTAACCTTATCAGCTACAGGATAATTGCCATGATGGAACTTAACATTTGTTCCTTCAAGTATATTGCCCCATACAACGCCCTGGCCAATAGCGAATACAACTTTATCAGCCTTGACTTCCATTGTTTCATTTTCGTCATATTGAGGATTAAATTTGCCATCAACCTTAGTAGCAGTACATTTCTTAAATACTACAGCAGTAACATGACCATTTTCATCAACCTTAAGCTCCTTAGGACCCCAAGAGTTATTAATAGTAATATTTTCTTCAAGTGTTTCAGCAACCTCATCCTTGCTAGCAGGCATATCTTCTCTTGTTTCAAGAACAAACATGCTTACATTCTTAGCACCAAATCTATGAGCTGTTCTAGCACAATCAACTGCAACGTTACCGCCGCCTACAACAACAACATCACCTTCAAACTTTTGATTTTGGTTTTCATATGCTTCTTTTAAGAAATCAACAGCGATAGTAGTACCTTCTGCATGATCATTATCAACACCAGGATATCTGCCACCTTGACAACCAATCGCAACATAGAATGCTTTATATCCTTGTTTCTTTAAATCGGCGATAGTAACATCCTTGCCAACTTCAACGCCACATTTAAATTCAACGCCAAGTTTCTTTAAAACATCAATTTCTGCATCAATTACATCTTTTTCTAGTTTGAAAGACGGGATGCCATAACGCATCATACCACCAAGTTCTTTATTCTTTTCAAATACTGTAGGAATATAGCCCATAGTAGCTAAATAGTATGCGGCAGAAAGTCCAGCTGGACCAGCACCGATAATTGCAATCTTTTCTTCCCATCTATCAATCTTAATAGGTCTAGATGGAGAAGCAGCAACTCTTACAGGTGGAATATATCTATTTTCTTCTTTAATTTCCAAATCAGCGATAAATTTCTTAACCGCATCAATAGAAACAGCTCTGTCGATTGTTCCTCTTGTACAAGCATCTTCACAACGCTTGTTACAAACTCTACCACAAATAGCTGGGAATGGATTATCCTTCTTAATTAAAGCTAAAGCTTCATCATATTTTCCTTCAGCAGCTTTCTTTAAATAGCCTTGTACAGAAACATGTGCAGGACAAGCACTCTTACATGGAGCAGTACCAGTATCATAGCAATTTATTCTGTTGTTATCACGATAGTTTTCGTCATATTTCTCAGGACCCCATTTAACCGCATCAGGAAGTTCGTGACGAGGATACTTAATCATTGAACCATCAGCCTTGCATAGCTTTTGGCCTAACTTAGCAGCGCCAGCAGGACATACTTCAACACACTTGCCACAGGCAACACACTTACTAGCATCCACTTTTGCACGATATGCACTAGCAGACATATTAGGTGTATTAAATAATTGCGAAGTACGAAGTGCATTACAAATATTTACATTACAGTTACAAATACCAAAGATTTTATTATCGCCATCAATATTAGTAATTTGATGAACATAGCCTAAATCTTCAGCCTTTTTAATAATCGCAAGAGCCTCTTCCTTAGTAATGTCATGACCCTTATGTGTTTCTCTACAATAATCAGCGAAATCGCCTACGCCAATACACCAAGCTTGATCATCATCGGCAACACCTTCGTTAAGAGCCTTTCTACTAGCTCTACATGAACATCTGCCTACACCAATATGGCCTTCATATTTATCTAACCAATAAGATAATTGTTCAAGATCAACTTTCTTATTTTCCATTGAAATAGCTTTTTCAACAGGAATAACATGCATGCCAACGCCAGCACCACCAGGAGGAACCATTTGTGTAATTCCAGCTAGAGGAATATAAGTCATCCTTTCAAAGAAAGATGCTAAAGCTGGATGGTCTTTCAAACGTTGATTGTTTCCAACTTCATCTTCTTCCATATTGAATAATTCAGCAGAACCTGGCACAAACATAGGAAGAATATATCTTCTTTCTCCTAAAGGTGCGGTTCTGCCATTATGATCATAGTGATAACCATAATCATATTCCAAAAGACCTACAAAAGACATATCATCCAATAATTTTTGTAGTTTTTCCTTGCCCATTTCTGGATTCATTTGAGCTAATTGTTCAAAAGTATATGG
>CAVDDT010000030.1:0-48236 GCA_963607765.1 Paratractidigestivibacter sp.
TTTCATTTCATCCAAAACAGTTACGTCGGAAGGATCTAAAGCATAATCATGTCTGTTACTTGTTCTTTCAAAGTTTGAGGCATTAGTGCCAACAAATGGCCTAGCAATAATTCTTCCAACCATCCATTCAGGCTTTGATGAACATAAATCTCTAGCTATTTGACATACTCTATAGATTTCATCTAAACCAAATAATTCTTCATGAGCTGCAATTTGTAAAACAGAATCAGCTGATGTATAAACAATCATTTCCTTGGTTTGAAGTTGTCTTTCACCTAATTCTTTGATAATTTCAGTACCGGAAGCTGCTTTATTGCCAATAAATTTATGACCAGTGCGCTTTTCTAATTCATCAAGTAAATCCTTAGGGAAACCAGTATCAGTAAAAGTTACAGCTGGTTTTGTGGTTAGAACACCCATAATTTCCCAGTGTCCCGTCATTGTATCTTTGCCAACTGAAGATTCCTTTAATTTTAAATAATAAGCGGTTGGATTATCAACACTAGGATTGCCTTTAACTTCAGTTAAATTACAAAGGCCCATCTTTTGAAGATTAGGAATCTTATAAATACCATTTGTAGCTTCAAAAATATGTCCTAAGGTATTAGCCCCTTCATCACCATAGTCCTTTGATTTTTCTTCGTAACCTGCACCAAGAGAATCAATAACAATCACAAATACACGTTTATTTTCCATTTTTTCCTCCTTTAGCCATTGGATGATATTTCAAATAAGAACTCTTTAAATGTTTATTATTAACATGTGTATAGATTTCTGTAGTTGAAATATTACTATGACCTAATAATTCCTGTATACTTCTAAGATCCGCACCCTCTTCAAGCAAATGCGTTGCATATGAATGTCTTAACTTATGTGGCGTAATATTTTTGTTAATGCCTACATTTTCTTTAGCATCCTTAATCATTTTTTCAACATAGCGAGGATAGATCTTATTACCTAAATGATTTATAAAGAAGTAGTTACCCTTCTTGTACCATAATGTTCGCACATTAAAATAGTACTCTTTTATTATACTTAAAGTTAACGAAGGAATTGGAATTACTCTCTCCTTATTTCCTTTTCCAAGTACTTTGACGAAACCATCATTTAAATTAACCTGGCTCAATGTTAGATTACAACATTCACTAACCCTTAAGCCTAAGCCATATATCGTTTCTAAAATTGCATGTTTAAAAATATCTTCTGGAGTATCGCTAAATTGATCCATTAACTTAGTAACTTCATCCTTTGTACAATAGACAGGAAGCCTCTTCTTGTTTTTTCTAACTTCAATAAAATAAGTTGGATCAGCAAAGTTATATCTAAAAGATAAAAAATGATGAAAATTTCTAATCGAAGTTTTAATACGATTACTTGAAGAACTTGCATATATGTTGTTTAAACTTGAAACAAACTCATCTAGGTCAGTGTCTTTAACTTTATCGATATCATCAATATATTTTTTCTTTAAATAATCTTTATATAAAGATAAATCATGACTATAAGCTTTAATGGTTAACTCGCTTTTTCCCTCTCTTTGAATATCTTTTAAATATTCGTTGATTGCTGAATTAACTTTCATTATTTAACAACCTTTTGTGCATTTTCATATAAATCATTAGCTGTTTTAAGTGCATTTTCATTTACAAGTGTGCTTGAAATACTTGCCAACTCATGAATGATTTCATCGTGACTTAATTGCTTAATTTTAGTTGCGGTTTGATTATTATCATCTTCTTTATAAATATAGAAATGAGCTTTTGCACAAGCTGCGACAGGAGCTAAATGAGTAATGCACAACACTTGGCAATTCTTAGCGATTTTCGCAATCTTTTCGCCCATCAATAGCGCAACTTTGCCACTTACACCGGTATCAATTTCGTCAAGTATCAACAAATCTGTTTTTGACACTTTAGAAAATGCAACTTTTAAAGCTAACATTAATCTTGAAATTTCACCACCAGATGCAGCATTCTTTAAAGGCTTCAAACTTTCTCCCTTATTCATAGAAACATAGAATTCAACATCATCCATGCCATTGCTATTTAATTCACACTCATTAATTTGAATATTAAAGACACAATTATTTAATAGTAAATCTTTAACTTCATTCATGATTTCATTTTCTAATTGCTTTGCTCTGCCTTTTCTATTATTGCTTATTTTTAAAGCTAGATTGTAAGCATTTTTATAGGCCGAATCAACTTCTTTTTGCTTTTCGGCTAAAACTATATCACGGTCATTAAAAAGTGCAATCTTAGCCTTTAAATCGTCTTTTAATTTAACGAGTCCTTCAACATCTGTTTTATGCTTTCTTTTAAGCTTTGCATAAATAAATAAACGCTCTTCGATTTTATCTAGGTTTAAATCTTCATTATTAAACTCATTAAGAATGTTCTTAAGCTCATCAATCTTATCTTCTAAAGAGTAATACAAAGAATCAATATCATCTTTAATTTTTGAAATACGATCATCGTTAATTGAAAGAGAGTTAATTAAATTGTAAAAATGTTCTTTTAAACCAGAATCTTCATCATAAATTGAAATAGCAGTATTTAAAACATTTAAATACTTCTCGCTTTCCTTTAAACGTTTTTCTAAAGACTCTAATTTTTCTTCTTCATTCAAAGACAAATTCGCATTATTTAATTCATCATAATCAAACTTATAAAACTCAATTTCTCTTTCATTGTATGTGTTGTTTAAAAGCTCATCATATTCTTTTTTAACATCTAAATACTTCTTATACAATGAATGATATTCATCTAATAAATCGCCATTTGAAGCATATTTATCTAACAAATCTAATTGATTAGCTTTCACAAACAAGTATTGAGAATCCTTTTGTGAATGAATATCAACATACTTACTTAAAAGCTCACTTAAATAATTTAATGTAACTGAAGATTGATTAATCTTAATCGAATTTTTATTATCCCTAGATATAACTCTTTTAACAATCAAATCATCGTCATATTCAATATCATTGTCATCTAATTCTTTTTTTAAATCTGGATCATCGATTGAAAAAACGCCCTCAATAATCGCTTTATCGCTGCCCTCTTTTATCAACGAAGAATCACTTCTTCCCTTAAGTAATAATGTTAAAGCACCAACAATAATTGATTTGCCAGCTCCCGTTTCTCCTGTAAACACATTAAAACCATCTTCAAATTCAATTGAAAGATCATTGATGATAGCGTAATTTTTAATTCTTAAACTCTTTAACATTTTTCTAAAATAAATTTATATAAACTCTTTAAATCTAGATTTAAGCTTTCTTTTACTTTTAAGACGTCTCCATGTTTAACATACATATCATCTATACCCAGTATATATAATGGGCAATTAACATTGTTCTTGTTTAAAACCTCAAGAATTTCATCGCCTAAACCACCCTTTAAAATATCACAAGTATAAACAAAAATTGGCTTGTTTTCTCTTGCGGTTTCAAGAAGCATTTTCTCATCAATTGGTTTAATAAATCTTGCGTTTATAAGATTAAAATCAAAGCTATTATCTTTGATATCTTTTTCAATCTTGCAAACATCATTGCCATAAGTGATGATTGTTGCCCTTGCACTATTATTATTAATAATTTTTTGCCACTTTCCTACACTAATTTCCTCAAATTCATTATTTTTATATTGAATTGAGCCGCGTGGATATCTTATCGCGAATGGGAAAGCTGTTTTAAAGGCTAAATTTAAAAGATTTTCAATTTCACTACTATCTTTACCCTCAGCTATTATCATGTTAGGAAGAGGCCTCAAAAAGCTTATATCGAAGACACCTTGATGAGAATCACCATCTTCGCCTATGATGCTACATCTATCGATACCGAAAACAACAGGCAGATTCATACGGCATACATCATGATTCATTTGATCATATGCTCTTTGTAAGAAACTAGAATAAATAGATACAAATGGTTTTAGCCCATTCAAAGCCATGCCACAAGCAAAAGTTATTGCGTGATCTTCCGCTATGCCACAATCAAACGCTCTACTTGGATATTTTGCAAAAATATCATTTAAACAAGAACCCGATATCATAGCGGGAGTTATTGCGACAACTTTGTCATCATTGTCCATTTGTTTTAAGACATAATCTGCCACAATTCTTGAATAAGTTTTATATCCTTCTGGAACACTATTAAGCATTTTGCCAGTAGCTAAATCAAACTTGCCAACTCCATGCCACTTACCAGATTTATCTTCTTCTGCAAATTTATAGCCTTTACCTTTTTTAGTAACGACATGAACAACCACCGGGCCATCTTTTGACTTAGCCGCATTAAACGCATGGATTAAGTCTTCAATGTTGTGTCCATCAACGGGGCCCAAATAATCTACATTAAATCCCTCAAAAATGCCAGAATCAATAACTTTATCCTTAACGGAATTCTTAATTCTCTTAATTAGTTCAATTAAATTGGTACCATTCTTTTTAGTATTTAAAAAAGATTTTATATTTCCTTTGATTTGAATATATTCACTATTACTTCTAAGATTAGCAAAGCCCATACTTAAAGCACCGACATTCTTAGAAATAGACATATTATTATCATTAAAAACAATGATTACACGAGACTTTAAATCACCCATTTGGTTAAGTGCTTCTAAAGACAACCCCGATTGTAAAGCACCATCACCAACAATTGGAATCACATGGTAATCTTCATGTTTAAGATCTCTTGCCACAGCCATGCCTAAAGCGGTAGATAAAGCGGTGCTTGAATGCCCTGCCTCAAAACAATCGTACTTGCTTTCTGATCTTCTTTGAAAGCCACTAATGCCACCAAATTGTCTAAGCGTACTAAAATCTTTAGCTCGACCAGTAAGAATTTTATGAATATAAGATTGATGGCCAACATCAAATAAAAACTTATCCTTTTCTGGATCAAAACAATAATGCAAGGCAATTGTTAATTCAACAACACCTAAATTACTAGATAAATGACCTCCTGTTTTTGAAACACTTTCAAGCAAAAAAGAACGAATGTCTTTCGCTAAATCGTTTAATTGCTCCTTATTTAAAGTTTTTATAAATGTAGAATCTTCAATATTCTTTATATCCATCATCGATTTTTTATTCTATCAACTATCTCTATTATATACTTTGTGTCAAAACTTGCACCCCTTAAGTAATCATACAAGTCATCAAAAAGATAATCTATATATTCCTTAAGTTCATTTACATTCTTAAAACTTAAGGCGGTTAATTTATCATTTCTAATATCAGAATTTGTTTTTCCTGTTTCAGCTTGTGTTTTAATCACATCGAATAAATCATCTTGATTTTGAAAAACAATGCCAAGCTTGCTACCTAATGTTTCAAAATACTCATATTCATTCTTTCTTGCAAGAAACATTGCCGCAAGACAAGCAAACTTAAATAAACCACTTGTTTTATTGTCTTGGATTTCTCTTAATTTCTCTGCAGTCAAATGATGCTCGTTATCACTAGTCACATCAAGAAGCTGGCCATATATCATTCCATCAAGTCCTGCATATTTTGCCAAAGCGGTAATAAGATTTATCTTAATGTCAGGGGCTAAATCGGCCTCACTGATTTTAGAGAAACTATGAGTAAGAAGTGCATCGCCTGTAAGAATAGCGATATCTTCTCTATATTTCTTATGACAAGATAATTTGCCTCGGCGGTAATCATCGTTATCCATGCCTGGCAAATCATCATGAATCAAAGAATATGTTTGAATATATTCAAGGCCACATGCCGCAGGATAAGCACATTCTTCATCAAGTCCAAAGCCCTTAACAATCGCAAACATAATATTTGGACGAAATCTCTTCCCTCCCTCAAGACAATATTTCATTGCCTCTTTTATTACATTATCCTGATACTCATCTAAAGAGCTAAATAAATATTCTTCAAAATTACTCATGATTATTTTCCTTGCTTATATCATCAATCTTCTTTTCATAACTTGTAAGCTGTTGTTTTAATTCGTCTGAAAGCTTTAAGCCTTCCTCATATAACTTAACACTAGTATCTAGATCAGTATTATCATCATCTAATTTATTCACTATATCAGCTAATCTATTCATCTTATCTTCAAACTTTTCTTTTGCCATATTACTCCTTTACAATAGAATTAATTTCTCCATCGCTTAATCTTATTTTAAGTTTATCATTATTCTTTAAATCATTCTTTGAATTAACTAATTTATCATTCTTATAAACGATTGAATATCCTCTTTTTAAGGTGCTGTCAACCGAGTATACTTTTAATAAATCTTTATAATAATTTATTTTATTAGAATAACTTAATAGTTTTTTCTTAATATTAATGTTCATCATATTTTGACTATTAGAAATATTAGAATTAATTCTTTCAATAATATGATAGAAACTAACAAGTTTTTGATTATAATAATCAAATTTTAGCTTAGTTTTATCTAATAAATTATGTGGGTCAAGCAAATATTTACAATTAGCCAAATCATTGATCTCATCTTTATATGAAATTACTTTATTATCTATTGAGTTGATTAGTTTTTCACGATAATTATCAATCTCTTCAATCACTTCTTCTAGCATAGGCGTGATCATTGATACGCAGGCTGTTGGAGTAGGAGAACGCAAATCGCTTACAAAATCAGTTAAAGTAAAATCCTGTTCGTGTCCTACACCATCAATAATAAAAGTTTTTAAATTATATATTGTTTTAACAAGCTGTTCATCATTGAAACAAAACAAGTCTTCAAAAGAACCACCACCTCTTGCTAGAATAATGATTTCATAATCAAGCTTGTCTACCATTAATAGTTTATCAATAATATCTTTACTTGCCATTTCACCCTGAACAAGGCAAGGATAATAATCAACTTTGCATATTGGCCATCTATTTTTAAATTGAATTTTTATATCAGACATAGCTGCACTATTTTCGCCACATAAAACTGCAACTTTGCTAGGATATTTAGTTGGAATTTCTTTTTTGTGTTCATCCGCAAAAAAGCCTTCTTCGTATAGTTTATTTTTAAGTTCTTCATATCTTTGATATAAGTCACCTATTCCATCTAAATTCATTGAATTTACATAAAGTTGTAACTGTCCAGATACTTCAAAAATAGATGCATTAGCACTTAAAACGACCTTATCACCGTTTTTTGGCACAAACTTTAAAAGTCTTGCCTTAGAGGCAAACATAACACAACTAATTTGTGATTTTTCATCTTTTAAAGTGAAATACAAATGTCCAGAACTATGATGATGAAAATTAGATAGCTCACCACTTACTTTTACACACTGTAAATTTGGATCACTATCTAATTTGCTTTTTAAATAAGAAACAAGTGTACTAACACTTATTTTGTTCATAGATTGTCTAAGACTCCGTTGATATATTTATATGACTCTTCATCAGAATAATCTTTCGCAATTCTAATTGCTTCATCAATAATAATATTTTTTGTATTTAAGTTTAAATGATACTCACACGTAGCCTCTAAAAGGATTGCTTGATCAACATAAGCTAAACGATCAAATTTCCAATGATTAAGCTTTGAATCAATCTCTTCAATATATGCATCAATATTATTATTTAAATCATTCTTAATAGAGTCAACAAAATCATCAGTACTATCAAAATTATCAATAAAACAAGATTCTATATCTTTTTTTAATAATAAGTGCTGATAAAGAGCGACAACAATTTTTACCCTATATTCATGGCGATTCATGCATATTATTATACACCAAGGTATATAATTAAAAAATGGAAAATAAAAGTTTTTTTAAAAGATTTTTTGGACATCTTTCAACAGTTAATAGACATCGAAGAGAAGTAAGAAAACTTTGCTTTAAAAGTGGTCTTATTAAACAAGGACTTTTACATGACTTGTCCAAATATTCAATTGTTGAATTCTGGGCTGGTGTTAAATACTTTCAAGGGTATCGTTCACCTATTGATGCTGAAAAAGAAGATTTAGGATATTCACTTGGCTGGTTGCACCATAAAGGAAGAAATAAACATCACTTTGAATATTGGATTGAGAAAGATTATTCTAATGCAAAGTGGATTTGTCTTGAAATGCCATTAAATTATCTGCTTGAGGCAGCTTGTGATAAGATTGCTGCTAGCAAAATTTATAAAAAGGATAAATATACTGATAGTAGTGCTTATGATTTTATAAATAATGGCAAAGACCAATATTTTATGGGTGAGGAAAATCTTCGTAGGCATTTACTTCTTTTAGGATATCTAAAAGATAATGGTGAAGAAAAAGCTCTTGCTTACTACAAGAGCTTATATAAGAAATGGAAAAAAGACCACAAATATAATATCTAGTCTTCTTTTGATATTTCTAATTTAACCTTATAAGGCAACTTCTCGTATACGACCCCCGCTTTATCAAGAAGCATTTTAGAAACAACATTATTATCACTTCCATCATATTTATCTGATTCGTAATATATTTTTTTAATACCTGATTGAATAATAGCTTTAGCACATTCGTTGCACGGAAATAAAGAAACATAAAGAATAGTATCTTTTAGGTTTCTTGGGGAATTTAAGATAGCATTAAGCTCTGCATGTACTACATACGCATACTTGGTATCTTTAAAATTGCCTTCTCTATTCCATGGCATTTCTTTATCATCACACCCTCTAGGCATTCCATTGTAGCCAATAGAAACTACTTTCTTATCGCTATCTACAATGCAAGCACCAACTTGTGTATTTGGGTCTTTACTTCTTAGTGCACTTAAATGTGCTAAGCCCATAAAATATTCATCCCATGAAATTATCATTCTACTTTCCTCCTAAATAGATGGCATAAAGTTTATAAGTCAATTTATTAGCATAGTCATTTAATCCAAAACTACTATAGATATCAACAATTTCCATATCCGTTCCTCCATAATATGGCTCAATATTATAATCCTTAACATATTTAAATGATGTGCCAATAAGTAAAACCACTAAAACCACTATTATATTCTTATTTACTTTATAGTCTTTATATAAGTAATAAAACATTAGTCCAGCAACAGCACCACCTAAATGGCATTTCCAAGATACACCTGGCAAGAAATTTAAGCATAAGTTCAAGACTATTGTTGGCATAAATGATCTTAATTCAATAAAGCCTTGGCTAACAAAGTACATAATGTAGTAAGTAAATAAACAATAGATGCCACCAGATAAACCAAGCAACATTGTATTTCCAGACATCGCCCCACTGCTTAATTGTCCAAAGATGATGCCAAATATCAACATTATCATAAACTTGATACTGCCTAATTGTTTTTCAAGAATTCTGCCAAGTGGATAAAAGGCCATTAAATTAAAGAATAAATGAATTATTGAACTATGAACAAAAGCTGAAGTTAATAATCTATAGAATTGATGCAACCCTAATGTAAACATTTTGTAGTCAGCACCAAGAACTACTTTAACAGCTGTTGAATCATAAATATTAGACATAATTAAGTTGGCAATAAAATTAACTATGCATATACCAATAACCACTAATGTAACCGGACATTTTTGTTCCTTTATTTTTTTTAATAAAGGACGTTTGCTAGCCTTTTCTTTAAGCTTTCTAAAAGTTTCATTAATATGCAAGATATTCTTCTTGATTTCCTCTTCTTGATTGATAACATCATGAATTACACTATAGATACCAGGATAGATATTAGATAAGTCTTTGCCACTATGGTGATTTGTTTCAAGACATACGGTATCGTATTTTTCATCTCCATATACATTTTCATTAGAAACATAGACATCGAGCATATTTACATTTTTTAAAGAACATTGTGTCATGATAATTTTCTTAAAACTTTCAATGCGTTCACTATCATATACTTCTGTTTCTACTGAAGCGTTGGTTATATGAATGATTTGATAATTGGGATTAGTACTAGATGCGATAAATATCTCATTTTCTTTAGTTAATCCTTTTACTTGAAAACTAAAGTAATCATATTTAGTCACGAAAAATTCCATCAATTGAAATACTTTATAAATTTCACTCATAATGCCCTCCATGATTCTTTATATATTCTTTCATATAAAGAGGCATATCAGTTCTAAATTCAACTCTTTGTTTAGTAGAAGGATGAATGAAGCTTAAATAATATGCATGCAAGTATTGCCCTGTTTCATCAATATATGGACCTCCATATTTAGAGTCGTTTAAGACAGGATGATGAATAAATGACATATGAACTCTTATTTGATGAGTTCTGCCTGTTAACAAATTTACATCAAGTAAAGTTGAATCACTAAGCCTATCTAAAACTTTAAATTCAGTAATTGCATTCTTTGCATTTTTATCGGTAACGCACATTTTTTGCCTATCCTTCGGGTTTCTACCAATAGGCGCATTAATTTCTCCCTCATTGTTTTCAATTGTGCCCTTAACTAGACAATAATATTTTCTAAAACAAGTTTTGTCCTTTAATTGCTCGGCTAAATAATTGTGTGCTTCATTGTTTTTGGCTATAACTAGCAATCCACTTGTGTCTTTATCAATTCTATGTACAATTCCAGGTCTAAAGAAACCATTAACATTCGATAAGTCTTTACAATTAAAAAGCAAAGCATTTACTAGCGTATTATCGTAATTGCCTGGAGCTGGGTGAACAACAAGCCCTTTTTGCTTATTCACAACAATAACATCATCATCTTCATAGATAATATCAATCGGAATATCAGCTGGCTTTAGATCTGTCAAAGTAGCATCTTCATACTCAACAATAATTTCATCATCTTCTTTTACTTTATAAGAATTTGAAATTGTTTCACCATTTACTAAAATCTTTTGATCTTTAATCAATTTTTGAATATTAGACCTAGATAAAGGAGTATTTTCTGCAAGATAAGCATCAATACGTGTTTTTGGTTCGATATTATTCGCTAACAGTTCTAGCTTTGGCATGTTTCTCCTCCTTTAAAATGGCAATGATGTATAAAATTACCCCAATTGTTAAAAATGAATCGGCTATATTGAAGATTGGAAAGTTCCATCCAAAGATAGTAAAGTCCAAGAAATCAACAACGTATACTCTAAAGATACGATCTAAGAAGTTTCCTAGTGTCCCTCCAATAATCAATAATAATGACACCTTGCTTAGATAGTCTTCTTTTTTTGTTTTAATCAATAAGTATGCGAATAAAACGAGACAAATTGGCGTGATTATATAAAAGAATATTGTTTCATTTTGCATAATTGAAAAGCCAGCACCAAAATTTTGAACATATGTAATTCTAAAGAAACCATCAATAATGTTTACGGAATCATTAAGCTTAAATATAGAAACAATTAAGTATTTAGAATATTGGTCTATAGCTGTCAGTGCCACAATAATAAATAAATAGCTTATATATTTAATTTTATTTGTTTGCATCAATATATTCTTCCACTGCCCCTTCTAAAATATTAAATGGTAATGGACCATTTTTCAAAATGGCATCACTATAAGATACATAATTAAATTTATCACCAAGAGCTTCTTTTGCTTTTTCTCTTAGATTATAATGACTTACAAAGCCGACGCCATATCTCGCATATACTCCTGGCATCGAAACTAGATAATCATAGAAAAAATCAGCATAATCAGTATTAATTGATAAATTTTCCATTAATGTTTTAAATTGTTCTAATGAATACCCATAATAATTAATCGCAATATCGAATATCGAGTATAAGACATGACATGAAAGTGTTGTAGAATCAAATTTTGCACATTTTATATAGTTTTCATTTGGCCAATCTATTAATTCTAAAGCATCCATTCCTGCTAAATCTGCATATCCTTCAGAATATCCAATAAAAGATTGCGTCGATCTAAATTTATGCGGATTAGTTTTCTGAAAATACATATTTTGGTATAAGTGTCCAGGGAAACCTTCATGAGCTAATATTTCATAATTAGAGATTCCTGAACTTTGCATATTAGCATTTACCCTTATTGTATTTTGGTCTAAATCATCAAGAGGCGGTGATACATAATACCCTGCAGTACTAGAACCTAATGTAGTTAACGAAGAAATGGTATATTTAGAATCAATATAAGAATATCTATCACTAATATTATTTCTTAAATATTCAAGCATGTCTTCAGCGCTTAAGCTAAATGGTTCGACATCACTATCAATATATTCCAAATAATTAGAATATAAATTTTTGTCCTCACTATTAAGAGTGCTTATTAAATCATTAATATTATTTTCATAATAATCATATAGAGCATTAAATGTGTCATCAATCGATGCATTATTTGAACCATTCACAATAAATGTATATTCAGCATAGCCATTATCAATATTGGCTAAAGCCAAATCTTCTGTTTCTGCCTTGCCATATAACGTATCAATATAGTCTTCCAAAGAAGAAAACGCTTGAACAACATCATATTTAATTAATTGTTCAACCTCATCATATTGATCTTGATATGGACTATTTGTCTTAAATGATTCAATCAAACTATTTCCATCATCATCTAATACACTGTCGATATAAACTTTCTCATTATCCAACATATCATCAGTATGGTATAGACCAGCTTCAGATTGTTTCTTAGAATATTCGATAGCTTGGTTTAAATATCTTTCAACATCTTTAAGCAACGCAATATAATCATCAACTGATTCTTCATCATAGAAATTAAATTCCATTAGGTATTCAATAACACCATTGCTTACACTAGAATTATCAGAAAAAATTAAAGAGTAGTTATCATAATAAAGTCCACATAATGTTTCAAGAAGAGAATAATGAAGCAAATCAAAATCATATTGTTGAGAATATGTTAAAGAATCATAATCAAATTCTAACAAAGTATTCAATTGATTAATTGTCTTATCTACTTCATCTTGATCAACACCATATTCTAATTCTCCCCAAGTAACTTCAGGCTTAGTTAGATCCATAGATTTATAGTCTTTTAGACTACTGTGCATAAATGTATAACTAGATGTAGCTAAATCATCAAAAATAGAATCAAGATATGAATTAAATTCTTCGTTTTCAACGCTTACTTTGTTGCTTTTTTCTCTTACTTCATAATTCTTTAAAAGATTTAAAAAATACTCTCCACTATATTCAGTGGTTTCAGAATTAGAAGAATTTTCACTATCCTTATTATTGCTTGAAGAAGAATTGCTTCCACAGCCTGCTAAAAGAAACAATGCTAACAAAATTGTTAGTATTTTTTTCATTACTTAACCTCGTTTTCAAGAAAGGCCTTAAGTCCAATGGCAATTTGGTCTGGACAAGAAGTAGCTTTTACTCCACATTTAATGCCAGAAATTTTATCGATAATATCTTGAACTTTCATTCCTTCACAAAGTTTAGAAATACCTTGTAAATTTCCTTTACAGCCACCATTAACGGTTAATTTTTTTACGACATCGTCTTCGATATCAAACACAAATTCTTGTGAACAAACACCTTTTGGTCTAAAAATATATTCCATAGTATAAAACCCCCACTATTTAATTTTACTTAACAAATTCGTTTTAAACAAGGCAATTACTTATACTATAATAGATTAGTAACAAAAGGAGAATTTATGAATAAAGTACGTACGAGATTTGCGCCATCTCCAACTGGATATATGCATATCGGTAATTTAAGAACTGCTCTTTATGCTTATCTTGTCGCAAAGAAAGATGATGGAGATTTTATCTTAAGAATAGAAGATACCGACCAAAATAGACAAGTTGAAGGAGCTACTGATATTATTTTTGAAACTTTAAAAACTTGTGGTCTTAAACATGATGAAGGACCAGACGTTGGTGGCAACTATGGACCTTATGTTCAATCAGATAGAATGAAACAAGGTATCTACAAAGAATATGCCATGAAGCTTGTTGAAAGCGGCCATGCCCATATTTGTTTCTGCAAAGAGGAAGATATCGAAATTCAAAAACAAATCGCTAATGCTAAAGGCGAATCATTCTTATATAGAGATCCTTGTAAGAATTTGAGTAAAGAAGAAATTGAAAATAGAATTAATTCTGGCGAAGAATATGTTATTAGACAAACTATCCCTCAAGAAGGCACAACTACTTTTGATGATGAAGTATATGGTTCAATTACTGTAAACAACGCTGATCTTGATGAAATGATTCTCTTAAAGTCAGATGGTTACCCTACTTATAACTTTGCTAATGTTGTTGATGACCATTTAATGGAAATAACTGATGTTGTAAGAGGAAACGAGTACTTATCTAGCACACCTAAATATAATCTTTTATACGAAGCATTTGGTTGGGATAAACCAAGATATATTCATTGTCCACCTGTTATGAAGAATGAACATGAAAAGCTTTCGAAGAGAAATGGCGATGCTTCTTTCCAAGATTTAGTTGCTAAAGGTTATTTGCCAGATGCAATTCTAAATTACATTGCTCTTTTAGGGTGGAGTCCATCAGAAGATAGAGAAGTATATTCTCTTTCTGAACTATGCAAAGCTTTCGATGTAAAGAGAATCGGCACAAGTGGCGCTATATTTGATATTGAAAAATTAAAGTGGATGAATGGCGTATATTTAAGGAATATGCCAATTGAAGAATATTATAGTTTGGTTGAACCAATGATTAAAGAAAACGTTGATTCAAAATACAACTATATGGATATCGCAAAAGCTTTAAAGGATAGAGTTATGCTTCTAACTGAAGTACCTGAAATGGTTGATTTCTTTAATGAAATAAAAGAATATGACAATTCTTTATATGTAAATAAGAAAGCTAAAACAGATGAGGCTATTGCTAAACACTCATTGGAATTAGCTTTGCCTGCTCTAGAAGAATTGGATACATTCGATAATGATTCAATATTTGCTTCTTTATCAAAAGTGGCTGCTGATAATGGCCTTAAAAATATAACGATTATGTACCCTATTCAAGTAGCTTTATCTGGCAAAGATAAAACACCAGGTGGTGCAACAATGATTGGCCAAATCCTTGGCAAAGAAGAATCAATCAAGCGTATCAAAAACGCTATTGAAAAACTAGCTTAATAAAAAAGTCGCGAATGCGACTTTTGTTATGCTTTGTTTTATTTTGAACCCATATTACTAATTTTATATATGCATAGCTATACGCATTATTAATGAACGGCTGAATATTCTTTTGATGCATATTACTCTAAAATAATATCTTTTAACATATTGAAAAGAGGAATATTACAGTGATCAAGTATAAAATTCAAATAAAAAAGCCATCAATTTGATGGCGTAATTTATAAATGGCGATCGATATGGGATTTGAACCCATGAATGTTGCCTTGAGAGGGCAATGTGTTAACCGTTTCACCAATCGACCACAAAGGATCAAATGATCCTTTAATTATTTAGCTAATGCAGACTTTGCTGTATCACAAATCTTAGTGAATGCTTCAGGATCAGCAATTGCGATTTCAGAAAGCATCTTTCTATTCATTGTAACATTAGCAAGTTTTAAGCCATGCATTAATTTAGAATAGCTTAAATCATTTAGTCTAGCTGCAGCGTTGATACGAGCAATCCATAACTTACGGAAGTTTCTCTTATTTTGCTTTCTAGCAATATAAGCATACTTGTGAGAATGCATTACTTGTTCATGAGCTGTCTTATATAATAAATGTTTACTACCAAAGTAACCTTTAGCTTGTTTTAAGACTCTTTTATGTCTTTTTCTAAGAGTGTTAGATCTTTTTACTCTAGCCATTATCTATTCCTCCTATCCTTGTAATAAAGCTTTATCTCTCTTTACATCAGAAGAAGATACTAAAGCTGACTTTCTTAATTGTACTTTTTGCTTGTGTGTTTTGTTAGCAGCAAAGTGTGATGTGAAATTGTGGTGTCTTGATAATTTACCACTACCTGTAACTTTTACTCTCTTAGCAAAAGTTTTCTTTGTTTTCATTTTTGGCATTTGTTTTCCTCCTATTTCTTCTTAGGCATTAACACGCATGACATAATATTTCCTTCAAGTTTAGGTTGCTTATCAACGTTGGCAATTTCCTTAAGTTGATCAATAAAGTCATTCATAACTTTTAAACCTACTTCTTGACGAGTCATCATACGACCTCTAAAACGCATATCAACCTTAACTTTCATGCCATCATTAATCCACTTAGTAGCTTGTTTAAGCTTAGTGTTGAAATCATTTGTATCAATTACTGGAGACAAACGTAATGGTTTAAGTTCAGTTGTGTGTTGGTTCTTCTTAGCTTCCTTAGCTTTCTTTTGAGCTTCAAATCTATATTTTCCATAATCCAATATTTTGCATACTGGTGGAACAGCATTCGGAGCTACACAAAGTAAATCTAATTCTTGATCATAAGCTTTAGTTAAAGCTTCATTTTTGCTCATTTTACCAAGTTGAGCACCATCTGAGTCAATTACAAGCACTTCCTTAAAACGAATGCCTTCATTAACTAGATCGTCGGTCTTTTTACCTGCGATAATTAATGTCCTCCTAATAAAATAAAAAGCGAGACAAAGCCCACTTATTTAATCAATCACTAATGTAGCGATATACCCAAATCGAATCGATATCAGGTGAGAAGTGGCTTCTACTTTCTACGTACTTTTTATTACTCAATTATTCTAATATTTTAGATGAATTATTGTCAACATATTTTTTTGTTATTTTAAAATCATTTTCATTAGCTTCAATAACACAATATGTAGGAGCTTCGCCATTACGATTATGACTACAAGAACCTGGATTTATAAAAGTTACGCCATCAAATTTTTCATTATGAAACATATGTGTATGTCCAAAAAGAACGATGTCGCAATTTTGTTCTTTCGCCAAAAGATAAAGCCCTTCTAGTGATCCCCACATATAGCGATGACCATGAGTTAATAAAAAACGATGATTGCCCGTTTCAATAACTTTATACACTGGCAAATCATTAGACATATCGTTATTTCCTTTTACACTTATAAAAGGGCTTAATTCTTTAACTGGATCAAATGATTCAGAATCACCCAAATGCCAATAATAATCAGCATCTGGATTGTCGTTTAATATTTTTTTAATCGCATTCAAATTAGAATGATTGTCACTGCACAAAACTATCTTCATCTATTTAACCTTTGTGTAATTTCTTCATAGTTTAAATACATAAATTCATTAAAAGATGTTTCAATATCCAAATCTTTATCTATTATCTTTTCAACTACTTCAACAATTTGATTATTATTTAAGTAATAAAAATACATTGAAGCTCTCTTATAAAGAGCACAATCATATGCTTTAAACTTACTAGATTCAATATATGGCATAAATTCTTCTGGAGCAATAGAATAATCGATAATATATTTAATTTCTCTTTCATCCATATACTTGATAATAGCTGAACGCTCTGATTCGGTTATATCATATGGATAACGAGAAAGAGGATCATAGTTACGATTCATAAAAATGTATCCTGCAACCGTGATTAAAATAATTGATATAACTAGTATCATTCTTTTTACAAGCATGTTCATATTATATAACAACCTTACTTCAATAACCAATCTGCACCTTTGATTACTTCAACTTTAGAAAGATTTTCAAAACCTCTTTGTTTTAAAGCCTCGTAGGCTCCAATTGCAACACAATTGGATAAATTTAAACTTCTTGCGTTAGGTTTCATAGGAAGCCTGTAAGTTTCATCTAAATGTCCCTTTAAAATCGATTTAGGAATACCTGTTGACTCTTTGCCAAACATAATATAAATATCACCTTCATCCTTAAATTTGCACTCATCAAAAGTTTTTAGCCCATAACGCGAGAAGTAAACAAATTGTCCATTGTATTCTTTACTTTTAAAATCATCATAAGACTCATAAAAAGTAATATCACAATCCTTTACATAATCCATCTCAGCTCTTTTAAGATATTTATCATCAAAAGAAAAAGTAATTGGTCCAATAATATGAAGTTTCATATCAAAACACATGCAAGTACGAATAATATTTCCGGTGTTAGCAGGCTTTTCGGGCTCATATAAAACTATATTAATCATTAAATGACCTCTTATCTATAAATTTTAAAACAACAAACAACAAGCTTAAAAATAATATTATGGAAACAATTATCGAAATACATAAATCATAAAAGAATTGGCTTGGAACCATCATAATTAATATATCCGTACTAGGATCAAGCAACCATAAATCATTATTAGGGAAAAAGACGTGATGGAAATTAGTCCAAAAACCATCGAAATCAATCAAGCAAAAAATCAAAATAAAGGCTATGATTAAACCAAAAACCATTAAAGCTTTCTTATATTCATAAAATATTAAATTAGCGTTATTTGAAAATAAGACATAAATAAATGTAAGAAGATAGATTATAAAACATGTATTTCTAACAACAAGTACATTTTGATATAAATCTTTTACATCAATCATGTGTGCCTTTTCTCGATCATTAAACACTTCTCTATCTGTACCATTAACATTAGCATTAACATCTAAAGAGGAATATTTATCCTTTAAATATCCTAATAATACATCAGTTGTTTTCGTTAAATCTTCAGAAGACATGCCAATATCTTCGGCGGTATTAAGCTTTGAATATTCACTGTTATAAAAGGAATTGTTGAAGCACCAAAAATCTACGCAAGTTAAAAAAGCACAAATAATAAGTGAAAAACACATGATAAAAGTAATAACTTTATTTTTCAAAATCTTCAACCATCTTTCTTAAAGCGAGAGCTCGATGAGAGTTATATTTCTTATATTCTTCTCCAAGCATCGCTGTACTAACATTTTCACCATTTGGCACAAAAATAGGATCATAGCCAAATCCCTCATTGCCCATAGGAATAGAAGCAATTGTGCCATTTATTACACCTTCAAAATATTTTTCACAAGATTCATCAATATAAGTAATTCCACAAACAAATTTAGCTCCCCTATTATTAGAACCCTTCATTTCGGTACAAATCTTATTGTTCTTTTCATTATAAGAAAGCTCACTTAACCATCTGGCTGAATATATACCAGGACCACCATTATAAAAATCAATGCAGATCCCACTATCATCGGCAATTGTAGGCATCTTAAATAAATCGTAATAAAATTTAGCTTTCTTAAAAGAATTCTCTTTAAAAGAATTTCCATCTTCAACAGGTTCTCCAATATCCTTTCCATTAGCCAACATCTTTGGAGTAACAAGTTCACAGTCAAAATTTAAAGAATTCAAAATATCTTTTACTTCGCTAACCTTATGAGCGTTGCTGGTTGCAATTAAAATCTTTTTCATAAAAACTATTTTAACCCATAATAGACATGTAATAAAATAAAACTATGAAACATGTGTTTGTAATAAATAAAATATCGGGAAAAGGAGCTGCACTAAAAGCAATCCCGTTTATTGAAAAAGTATGCAACGAAAAACAATTAGATTATGAAATAAAAGTTACTGAGTACCCTACTCATGGTAAAGACATAATAAATGATTTTAATAAAAATACAAATGTAATTATGTACGCTGTTGGCGGTGATGGAACTTTTTTAGAAGCTGTTAACAATATCAACCCGAATATTCCGCTTGGACTAATTCCATGTGGATCAGGAAATGACTTTTATCGTTACTTTGGAGGTGTTTCTAAAGACTTAGAAAAAAACATTAGAAATACAATTGAAATTAAGGAAAAACTAATTGATATTGGCCAAAGTGATAAGATGAAATTCGCAAACACAACCTCCCTTGGCATAGATGCAAAAATCAATTACGATGCTTCTAGGTTAATTAGAAAATCTTTCATAACCAAAGGTCCAGCCTATGTTTTAAGCATTATCTATAATGCAATTTTCTTGAAATCACTTAAAGTCAAAATGTTAGTAGACGGAGAGGATAAAAGTGACGAATACTATATAATTTGCACAATGAATGGCAGTTACTATGGCAATGGAGCTTGTGCTGCC
The DNA here is from genome assembly GCA_963607765.1 of Paratractidigestivibacter sp. Taxonomy (GTDB): domain Bacteria; phylum Bacillota_I; class Bacilli_A; order Erysipelotrichales; family Erysipelotrichaceae; genus Colivicinus. Next base: position 19,900 of record CAVDDT010000030.1, read on the forward strand.
CCGAATGCTTTGGTTAATGATGGCTATTTTGATTTAGTATTATTTAAAAAGGCTAATCGCTTTAAAGTATATAAGACACTTGTAAAATACTTAAAAGGGAAAGCTACGATAAAAGATGGCGTTGAAATAGTTCGATGCAAAGATATATTTATAGATTCAAATGAAGATATGACATGTCAATCTGATGGCGAAAATTACATAACCAAGCATTTGGAATGTCATATCTTGCATAATTATTTAAAATTAAAAGTATCTAAATAACAAAGTTTTCAATTATCTTTTCAACTAGTGGATGTCTAACAACATCTGTTTTATTAAAATAAATAAAGTCAATTTTATTAATATTAGAAAGTTTCTCACAAGCTGCTACCAAGCCTGATTGTTTTTTATTTATTTTTAAATCGATTTGAGTAATATCACCATTTACAATCATTTTTGAATTATAGCCAAGACGAGTAAGAAACATCAACATTTGACTTGCAGTTGTATTTTGAGCTTCATCCAAAATAACAAAGGCATCATTTAATGTTCTGCCACGCATGTAAGCTAAAGGAATTATCTCAATTAGACCTTTTTCCATCATCTTATTTACTTGTTCCTCACCTAAAACATCATGCAAAGAATCATACAAAGGCATAAGATATGGATCAATCTTTTCTTTTAAATCACCTGGTAAAAATCCTAAAGATTCTCCAGCTTCTACAGCGGGTCTAGTTAAAATAATCTTTTTCACATCACCATTTTTAAATGCCTTGCATGCTAAGACAACAGCTAAATATGTTTTTCCTGTGCCTGCTGGGCCAACAGAAAAAACCAAGTCATTATTTTCAATACTATCAGCTAATTTGAATTGATGAAATGTTTTGTATTTGATTGGCTTGCCATCGTTGGTGATAATTGCAATCTTATTTCGATAAGAAACATCCTCGTTATTAACTAGGCTTAAATAAACTTGTCGAATTGTATTTTCGTCTAAATAATGATTCTGCTTAATAAACTCAATAATTGAATCAAGATACTTGTTTAAATTGCTGTAAGTATTGCCATCACAATCAACTTTTATAACATTTCCTCTAAATATCATTTCAATATTAAAAAGTTCATTAATTAATTTAATATTTTGATTATTAACGCCCAACAAATCTTGAACATCATTTTGGTTTAAGTCATTTAAAACTATTTCTTTAAAATTCATGAATTTATTATATAAAAAAATAGTGCCTCAGCACTATTTTCCTCTTCTAGCTTTTCTAGCTGCCTCTTGCTTAAGTTTTCTCTTAAGACCTGGCTTAATGTAATATTCTCTTTTTCTTACTTCTAAAAGGGTTCCATTACGAGATACCTGTCTCTTAAATCTACGTAAAGCATCATCTAATTGTTCGTTTTCCTTAACGATTACTTTTGACATTTGTTACACCCCCTCTCAAAAACCTAAGTTATTATATCAAAAAAATTTTAAAATTAATCATCATTTTGCAAAGTAGCTAAATATTTTAAATAATCACTAGCTATCTTGCTATCACCATCATAAGCTTCCCTTCCAAGTGATCTTACAATGAATTCTTCTTTCCCTTTTCCAAGAATCAATAAAATGTCATTCGTATTAAGCAAGTCTATAGCAGACTCAATAGCAATTTTTCGATCGTCAACAAGTATTGGCTTATTCTTTTCAAAAAATGGCATCGCTTTATTTAGCAAAGTATCAACATTGCTGTTATAACTATTGTTTTCAGTCAAAACAACTCTTTTAGTTCCAAAGGCTGATAAAGTGCCTAATTCTTTAATTGTGCCTTTTTCATCGCCACTATTTATACCTAAAACTGTAACTATTTTCTTTCCCTTTTCCAATATACTATTGGCGTATTGATAAACTTCTTTTACTGTGTTTATATCATTTGCTTCATCAACGTATACATAATAAGGGGCACCCTCACCTATTATTTCCATATGGCCTTTTAAACAAGGCATAAATGGAAGCACAAACGCTAGCTCATTTAAATCGTAGCCCATTACATTTAAAGCAGATATGGCAGCTATAATGCTTCTTACATTTTGATAACCAACTAGCTTTGTTTTAAAGGATATCATTTCGTTGTTATGTGTAATAACAAATTTAGAATAGTTATTTTTAAGTTCTAAATCTGATACCACATAATCACTTTCTTCATTAAAACCATATGAGTATGTATTTTCACCTGTCGCTTTGATTAATTCTTCAAAAGAAGAATCATCTCTATTTAAAACTATTGCGGTATTATCATCTAAAGTATATAAATAAGAACACAAAACATCATAATAATTAACATCCATTTCATTGAAATAAGTGCTGTACTCGTTGGTAGAAGTGTAAATAAACACATTAGGCGTAATGCTATCTAATTTCTTGTAAGCTAAAGCTAAAGGATCAGCTTCAAGACAGCATGCCTTAATATCGCTTTTAACAAATTCTCTTAAATACTTTTGTGTATCGATGATATTTAATGTAGGCACATGGCACATCAAATGGCTATCGTTATAAAATATGCCATTAACGCCAATTGAAGCTACCGATTTAAAGTTTTTAATTAGTTTAGTCAAGCAATAACTTACTGTGCTAACCCCATCACACCCACATGTGATATATGTTTCCATTTTTTTATCAGGGTAGTCATAAAATCTAGCAGCAATAGAATTTAAACAATCAATCGTATTACTAACTTTGATATATATGGCTTCTCCACTTTTATCAATATCTTCGCTATAGACAATCACATTAGCACCGTTTTTGATTGCCTCTTTAACAAAATCATGGCCATCATCTTTAATGCCCGCAACACAAAAAAAGATACAGTCTTTCATTGGCAAACGCGAGTCAATTGATAGCTGGTTTATTTCAATATGTGGTGTATTTTTAAAGAGCTCATCAAGAAACATGAGCTAAAACCTCATCTTTATTTACATCATCGATAGTAACGTCTAAAACATCACCAATTTGGCCATCGCCCTTAATTTTTGTATAAAAATATTGTTTAGTGTATCCATATAGATAGCCATCATCTTTTTTTTCGATTAAAGCTTTTAGGTTTTGACCAATGAACTTTGTCTTAAATTCATAAGTTATAGGCTCTTCTAATTTCATAACTTCACTAACTCTATTCTTTTTAATTTTCTCATCAACATGATTATCCATATTATCAGCTCTAGTTCCAGTCTTTCTAGCATAAGGAAAAACATGAACAAAAGAAAATTTTATATCTAACAGATTATTTTTTGTTATATCAAATAATTCATCCGTTTCGCCAGGAAATCCAACAATTAAGTCTGTTGAAATAGAAATATCAGGAATTTGATTTCTAATATAATCGATTCTTTCCTTAAATTCCGCAATTGTATATGGACGATTCATCATCCTTAAAATAGCATCACTTCCAGCTTGCAATGGAATATGCAAATGATGAGCTAGTTTAGAACTATTTTTCATAAGCTCAATAATCTCATCAGAAATCTCGGTTATTTCAATTGAAGAAAGTCTAATTGTTTCAAGTTCTTTAATTTCACACAAATCCCTTAATAACATGTATAAATTGTATTCGCCATCATTATATCTGCCAGTATGGATGCCAACTAAAACTAATTCTTTACTAGACTTAGAAAGCATTCTTGCTTGTTCGATTATTTTATTGTGATTAGCACTGGTTTCTCTGCCTCTAGCATAAGGAATAATGCAATAACTGCAAAATTGGTTACAACCATCTTGAACCTTTAAAAAAGATCTAGATTTGCCAGGATAAGTATCCAAATATAATTCGGTAAAGTTTTTATTTAATTCAGAAACTTTCTTAGAATGAACTTTTTCATTAATTAAGTCAAATAATTTATCTTTGTCCTTTGATCCGACAATTAAATCAGCCATATCAAAGTCTTTACTATCACCTTTGATTTGCACAAGACAGCCAACAGCGACTACAAAAGCATTACTATTTGTATGACGCGCCCTATGAACCATCTTTCTTGTCTTAGATTCAGCGGTATTAGTAACACAACAAGTAAAAATTATATAAATATCTGCTTTTTCTTTAAAAGAGACCTCTTTATAACCTTCTTTAAGTAATCTATTTCTTAATACTGTAGCCTCATAATCATTTACTTTGCAGCCAAGTATCATCATTGCGAATGTATTCATTATTGGTTTGCTCCTACAATTAAACTAGATAAAAATATTGCGGCTGTCTCAGCCCTTAATATTCTTTTACCTAAAGAGACAGAATCAAACCCTTTATCTACAATCTTTTTAAGTTCGTCTATCTCAAAACCACCTTCCGGTCCGATAATAATTGTAATTGATTTGCATCCCTTTAAGCTATCTAAATTTTTTGTTTCTTTTTCATAAGCAATTAAATTAACATCACTTAAATAATTATCCAATTGCTTAATTGTACAATAATCAGTTACTTCAGGAATAAGATTACGATGAGATTGTTCACTAGCTTCTCTTACAATTTTATTCATACGATCAAGCTTATTATTATTTTTCCCCGGCTTTACAACACTTCTGTTAGCGATGTATGGGACGATTCTTTTAACGCCTAATTCAGTTAATTTTTGTAGAGCAAAATCAAACTTATCATTTTTAATAAGAGACATAACAACAGTAATATCAATATCAAGTTCATTGTTCTCGTTTAAGTCTTCTAATACAAAGGCATTATTATTTTTAAGCTCACATAAAAAAATATGATGGTTAGAGTCAACTAATCTAAATTTATATCCATCATTAGCTCTTAATACTTTCTTTAATTGATAATAAACTTCGGATGTTAAAGGATATAAATTATTCACCTCAATAGTTTCATCATAAAAGAATTGTTGCATAATTACTCACCTTTTTCTTCATCCATTAATTCAACCTTTATTTCATTGATATTCTTTTCATCGCAATCAGTGACTGTTACTTTTAAATTAAAACACTCAAAAGTATCTCCTTTATCAGGAAGTTTATCCAAGTTATGAATTACCCAACCAGAGACAGTCTTAAATTCATATTCTTCATTTGGAGAAATATCAAAATATTCAAACATATCTTCAATATCAGCGTCACAATTAATTAAAAAAGTCTTATCATCAACTTTCTTAAAATATTCAATGACTTCATCATGTTCATCATAAATTTCGCCAACTATTTCTTCAAGGACATCTTCCATAGTTATAATTCCAGCAGTTCCACCGTATTCATCAATAACGATTGCCATGTGTGATTTCTCACTTTGGAGTTCTTTTAAAAGAGCGCTTATTTTTAAATGTTCGCTAGTATAAACGGGCTTAGCTAATATTTGTTCAATAGAAGTACTAGTTTTTTTATAGTACATATAATAGAAATCTTTTTCATGGAGAATGCCAACGACATTATCTATAGTGTCTTTATAGATAGGAAGTCGTGAGAAACCGGATTCTCTAAAGCTTTTATCAATTTCATCCAAAGAATCTTCTATATCGCAAGCAATAACATCAACTCTAGGAATAAATACCTTTCCTACTTCTTGGTCATTAAACTCAATCGCATTAGTGATAAGGTCAGCTTCATCTTCATCCATGTCGCCACCCTCTTGAGCCTCTTCAACCATAGTTATAAATTCTTCACTTCTGAATTCATCATTATCTTCAACCTTAAACAATTTAGATACTAATGTACCAATACCATTAAAGATAAATGTTAGTGGTTTAAAAACAACCATTAAGAAAGAAATGAATGGAGTAAAAAACATCGCAAACTTTTCTGGCTGAGACTTCGCTAATGTTTTTGGTGTAATCTCTCCAAAAATAAGAATCGCAATTGTCATGACGATAGAAGAAATTAAGGCACCATTTTCTTTAAAAATAGACACAAATAAAACTGTTGCGATAGATGAAGAAGCAATATTAACAATGTTATTGCCGATAAGGATAGTACTTAATAAAGTATTAAACTTATCGGTTAAATCTAAAGCTTCCTGAGCTCTTGTATCACCATTATTCGCTAGATATTTTAGTCTAATTCGATTAGCACTACTAAAAGCTGTTTCAGTAGCTGAAAAGCAACCACTTAAAACAGTAAGAATTATCAAAATGATTATTGTATTATTCATGTGATACCTCATTTAAAGTATCAATTCGATTAAAGTCGCAGGACAAAGGAACTTCCAATTTAAATACTCTCTTTCTTTTCAATAAAATAATATTATCAAAAATAGATAAAAAAATAAAATTTATAAGAAAGAATATAGTCATTTTTATTGTTTTTATCTAAAAAGTTTTTTAAAATTATGACGTTTTTAAAGATTTGTTATATATTTATTAAAAAGAACAGTTTATATAAAACCGTTCTTGATTATTTTGATAAACAATTAATCTACTTATAAAAGTATTCCTTAATAATGTCAATATTAATATTAGCGATTAAATCATCATCTAAATTTAATTCTTTGGCAAGCTCGTAGACTCTATCAACACTTCCAATATCATATTTAATATGAGCATCGCTATTCATGATAACAGGACACTTTATTTCCTTACAAATTGTAATGATTTTCTTAAGATTCTCATAAGAATTTAGACGACATCCATCGGGTTTTAAAGAAGAATTATTAAGTTCGACAAGAGTATTATTTTCCTTGCACGATCTAATAACAACATCATAATCACTCGGATGAGTTCCATCATCAATATGTCCTAATATTTTAACAAGAGGTTCTTTGATGGCTTCCAAATAAAAATTAGTGTTTTCTTCTTTAGTATGACTTGTTCCATGATCATAAGTATGAATGGAACCTATCGCATATTCAACTCTTTTGCTGTAGAACTTAATCCAGTCTTTGAAATATTCCCCAACATTCATTTCTACACCTTTTAAAATATGCATACCATTAAATTCAGAAGGAATAACTCCTAAATTCAAAAAGACTTCTTTATCAGCGCCGAATGACATTCGATCAGTTTGATGATCACTTATACCATAAAATAGGAGGCCCCTATTAAGAGCCTCTTCTATATTTTCGGTGACTGAACTATAAGCATGTCTTGAAAAAAGACTATGTGTATGTAAATCAACCAAATTATTCATTTTTTATACCCTAGTCTTAAAGAAAGCAGGAATGTCATCATCATCTTCAACAACATTGATTTCTTCATTCTTTGCTGTTTCACTGTTAGAAACGTTTTGGTTCTCACTAGGGGTAGGAGTTACAAATAAGCTTGGATTTGTCTTTGGCTTTAGATTGCTTGGAAGATCAAATCCAGTAGCGATAACTGTAACAATAATATTTTCACCAAGTTGATTATTAATAGCTACGCCATAAATGATATCGATATCATTGCCAGCAGCTTCTCTCACATAATCAACCGCAACTTGTGAATCATAAATAGAGATTCCAGGACCACCAGTTACATTAATAATAGCTGCCTTAGCCCCCTTAATTTGAGCTTCAAGTAAAGGAGACTTAATAGCTTTTGCAGCTGCTTCCTTAGCACGATTATCACCATTAGCCATGCCAATACCAATTAATGCGGTACCCTTGCCAGCCATAACAGTTCTAACATCAGCGAAGTCTAGATTAATAAATGCAGGAACTGCAATTAAATCAGTGATAGTTTGAACACCTTGTCTTAAGACATTATCAGCTTCCTTAAAGGCATCTTGCATAGGAATCTTACCGATAACACTTAATAATTTATTATTTGAAACGATGATTAGAGAATCGATATATTCTCTTAATTGTTCAAGACCAACATTGGCTTGGTCATTTCTCTTTCTGCCTTCAAATTCAAATGGAGTAGTAACAACACCTACTGTTAAAGCACCAGCTTCTTTTGCAAGTCTTGCGATAACTGGAGCACCACCTGTACCAGTTCCACCGCCTTCACCACAAGTAATAAATACCATATCAGCACCATTAACAGCTTTTCTAATATCATCTTCACTTTCTAGTGCGGCCTTGTTACCAATTTCAGGATTAGCACCAGCTCCTAAACCCTTTGTAGTACTTTTTCCTAAAACAATTTTGTTTTGGCATTTTGACATATTTAAGCATTGTAAGTCAGTGTTACAAACATAGAATTCAACACCTTTAACGCCATCATCAACCATTCGGTTTACAGCGTTGCAACCAGCTCCTCCAACACCAAATACTTTTATTCTTGCAACTTGATTATATTCAGGTTTTGCAGTCATATTAAATATCCTCCCTATCCTTATACATTTCAAATAAATTCTTTATCTTAGTGGTAATCGACTCACCTTCAACATCAACGTTGATTTGATCTACCGTCTTATCATACTCTGCTATATTAACACAATTAACACTTAAATCGTTTAAAATAGCTTTTTCTTTATAAACAAACAGTGTACCATAGCAAGCACACAAACTAGTATTTCTTACACCAATTGCATCTGGGTAATAAGTTTTAATCTCACAATTGCTTTCATTCTTAATCAAAGAAATAAGAGCAGACATTTCACTTCCCTCTCCACATACAAGGAAAGAAGCTCCTTTATCGATGATTGGCTTACAAGTCTGCATTAGTTTCTCAACATATGTTGTTAAAACAGGTTTAACAAAATCACTTAATTCGCCAACAGTTATTGACTTAGAAACATTATTTTCACTCCAAGCATAGATCGCATCATCTTTATACTGGCTATTAAAATTAACATTGTATTTAAGTAAACGAGGGATATTACTTGCAGGCAAATGATATTGATTATAAACCATAGTACTTAAACCAGATAAGCCATCATAAATAATCTCACTACTTAATAGTTTGCCCTTAGACAATAAGCTTAAGTATGTACAACTATTTTCAATATCTAACAAAATAATATTTTGACTTACACTGTTTTCAAGTGCGACACTTTCTTTAGCTATCGCAAAATTATTTAAGCACAAATCTAAAACTTCAAGATTAGCTTTATATACGGCATTGACATAACTATATGCCATTTCTTTATCAGCACATAATAAATCAATATCTACAAGAAGTTCATCACAAGATTCATTTTCAGGAAGTCTTCTTGAACTAATTCCATTAATAGTATACTTAACTACTGTTGCGTTAATGACCATCAATTGATCATCAACCTTTGTCTTAAGTGCATTAGTTATAGCTCTAGCGATATCTTTCTTTTTGATGTGACCATCACTTGGGATAACTGAGGCTCTAAGAGAAGTTCTCTTAAAATTATATGGAGGTAAAACCAAAATAACTTTTTCAAGTTTAGCACCAACTTTTTTAGAAACAACTTCAACAGCTTCTTTTATGCAGTCAACTAGCTTTTCCTCATCAATAACTCTATATCCGCTTACGCCATCAACTTTATTTACATAAGTATTAATTATATTAAAACGGGTATTATAGTATTCAGCTAGCAACAACTGTATTTGCCCATCATCTATCTTCAATGTCGCATAAACTTGTTTAATATTACTCATGTAAAATATTATACTATACTTTTGTTTGCAGATTATATTGCAATTTTAAGAATGTTATGGTTTAATTAATAAGCTGAATTAATGAAGGGAGGCTGTATTATGTCAAGAAAATGCGAAATTTCTGGTAAAGGACCACTTTCAGGAAACAATCGTTCACATTCACTTCGTGCTACACGCCGTAAATGGAATGTTAACCTTCAAAATGCTACGATTATGGTTGACGGTAAACCTAAGAAGGTTAAAGTTTCTGCCCGTGCATTGAGAAGCTTAAAAGCACAAGCTACAAAGATTGCATAATTAAAAAGAATCCATTAAGGATTCTTTTTTATTGCTTCTTTAAAGATAATGAATTAATATTGCTTACCATATCCCCTTTAAAGACATATGATCCTGCAGCCAAAACATCACATCCCTTGTCAACTATCGAAAAAGCATTATGATTGTTTACACCACCATCTACTTCAATTAAATAACTCAAATTGTTTTCTTCTCTATATTTTTTTAAGAAAGCAATCTTATCATAAGCACTATTCAAAAACTTTTGGCCACCAAATCCAGGTTCAACACTCATCACAAGAACCATATCCACTTTATCAAGTAATGGTACGATCTCTTCAACACTCGTATTTGGCTTAATTGAAATGCCAGCTTTCACATATTTGCTTTTAATCAATTCTAATAGGTTTAAACATCTATCAATATCATTTAATGCTTCAAAATGAAATGTAATATTATCAGCCCCTGCGTCTATAAAAATTTGACTAAAATATTCAGGATTATCGACCATAAGATGAACATCCATAAATAAAGAAGAATTTTTTCTAAAAGCTTTAAAAATATCTGATCCAAAAGATAAATTAGGCACAAAATGGCCATCCATTACGTCAAAATGTATCCATTTGCAATTATCATTTAAAACACTTAATTGATAATCAAATTGGCTAAAATCTAAAGATAAAACTGACGGTGCTAAAATCATTTTTGTTCCTCCTTTTTATCAGTGAAATATTTAAGAATAATACTCGAATCATCGCTTTGTGTATATAAGCTGCCTGCTTGAGGACTTATCTCAATTACACAATTGTTATCATATTTCTTTTGATCGTCACTAACACTATCATAAGATACTTCCTGCTTTGTTACAGTAAAATTTTGTGAACTAAAATATTCTACCGCTTCATCAATGTTCTTAGATAGAATATCGTATGGAATCATAATCGAAGATGCCGCGCTATATGTGAAAGTAATAGTTGTGACAACATTAGGATTATACTTTTCACCAGAACCAATGCTTTGTGCAATAATTGTACCGGCAGTTTGATCGGAAGAAACAGCCTTTGTTTCTATGTTGAAATTACTATTTTTTAATTTAGCCTTTACTGTATCGATATTTTGACCAACATAATTTTCCATCACTTTGTAAGTGCCTTCCGAAACTGTAACCGAAATCTTTGATCCTTTTTCAATCTTGGTACCCTCTTGTGGCGTGGACTCAATTATTGTATTAGCGGTAGTATCATCTGTCATAACCCAAGTGATGGCGGAATTATCTATGCTTAATCCAAGAGGAGATAAAACATCTTCAGCAACCGTTAAAGAGAGTCCCTTAATATCTGGAACTGTAACATAATTATCATCTTTCGAACCAATTACGCCTGTAAAAAATAATATTAAAAAGATAAGCAATAATGATACAAAAGAGACAATCGCAATAAAGAATGTACTAATAGCTTTATCGGTTTTATTTTCTTTTTTCTTTGAAACTATTTCTTCCTTTTGTTTATCATCATAAACCTTTTTATAAGTAGTACTATTAGAATATTTTAAAATAAGTCTTTTATCATTTTTAGCTTCTTTAGAAAGACATCTATTTAAATCTTTTATAAGAAAAGCAACATTTTGATAACGATCTTTTAAAGATCTCGCAGTAGCCTTAATCACAATATTTTCAACAGCTTGAGGAATATCAGGATTAAAATCCCTAACATAAGGAACATTATTCCTAACATGACATAAAGCAACTTGAACAGGTGTATCGCCTTTATATGGAACATCACCAGTTAAAAGTTCATAAAAAACAATGCCTAAAGAGTAGATATCAGATTGCATACTTGCACTCCCACCTTTTGCAAGTTCGGGAGCTAAATAATGAACTGAACCTAAAACGGAACCCTTAGAAGTAATATCAACTGTATTATTTAATACCGCAATACCGAAATCAGCCAATTTAACCGTGCCGTCATCTTTAATCAAAACATTTTGAGATTTAATATCGCGATGAATGATTCCATTCTTGTGAGCCTCTAAAAGAGCTCCTGAGAGCTGTTTCATAATCCAAACAGCTTCTTTTGGTGGAAGAGCGCCCCTTCTTTGAATTAATTGTTTTAAAGTATGTCCTTTAACATACTCCATCACAATATAATGCATGCTTCCATCATCGCCAACATCATAAACATCAACAGCATTTGGATGACTTAATTTGGTAGAAGTATTAGCTTCTCTTTTAAATCTTTCAATCGAAACTGGATCATTGGCCATGTCACCCTTTAAAACCTTAACAGCAACTTGCCTATTTAAAATGGTATCTAAAGCCAAATAAACATTGGCCATGCCGCCTTGTCCTAATTCTCTAATTACTTCATATCGATTAGCAATCTTCATGATACCTTTACAACAATAACAGTAGTATTGTCGTATCCTCCCTTAGACAATGCCAATCTATTTAATTCGTTAGCTTTCTTTTCACAAGTATCAAATTCAAGAGAATCCATAATATAAACTATTTCATCATCACTGCAATAACCGCACAAGCCATCCGAACATATCAAATAATAGTCCATATCCTTAACTCTATGCACATCAAAAACTACATCATTCCAAACGCCTACTGCTTTAACTAGATAATGGCGTTTAGGATGAGTTAGACTTTCATCATAAGTGATCTCACCATTGTCAATCATTTGATTAACCAAAGTATGATCCTTAGTTAGATGAAAAAGTTTTTTATCTAGCATACCATATGTACGACTATCACCAGCATTTAAAGATAAGGTACCAAATTTAGTAATTAAAACACCGGTTAAAGTAGTGCCCATCCCACTATAATTTGGATTTGAAATAGACAATGCATAAACTTCACTATTTGCCATTTTTAATTCATGAAGAATATAATTATTAGCTTCTTCTAGACTATTAAAAGAACTATTTCCAAAATGGTCTTTAAAATAATCAACAACCGTTTTAGATGCAACATCACCAGCTTTAGCACCACCAATGCCATCACAAACAATTGCCAAAAAGTCACCATCAGAATTAAAAATAGTTAAATAACTATCTTGGTTATTTGCACGATGTAAGCCTACATCACTAAGTCCATAATATTCAATCATTCATCATCTCTTTCGCCCTTAATTGGCCACAAGCAGCATCGATATCAGTGCCACGTTTTTGTCTTAAAGTAACCGCAATGCCACGTTTCTTTAGTAAATCGTAAAAAGTAAGAGTTTCTTTACTAGAAGTAGAGTGATAATCATTTTCTTTAACTTCATTATAAGGAATCAAATTTACATAAGCATTCTTTCCTTTTAAAAGCTTGTATAAATCATCTGCATCTTCAACCCTATTATTTACTCCACTTATAAGCAAATACTCAAAAGTAAGTCGACGATTATTTAAAGACCCATAGTATTCAACCGCATCCATCAATTCTTTTAAATTATAAGCTTTATTAATAGGCATTAATTTATTTCTAAGTTCATCATTAGCTGCGTGTAATGAAATAGCTAAATTATATTGAACTTTTTCATTTGCGAATTTTCTTATAACAGGAGCTAAACCACATGTTGAAATAGAAATATGTCTAGCACCAATTTGCAAACCAAATGGATCATTAATAATTGATAAACCCTTCATAACATTATCATAATTATCAAATGGTTCCCCAGTGCCCATAATAACTAGATTGTCCAATCTTTTACCATCTTTATCTAAATATTTTTGAACCATTAAGGCTTGTAAAACAAGTTCACCACAAGAAAGATTTCTTTGTTTCTTCAAAAGGCCTGAAGCACAAAATGTACAACCCATATTACATCCTACTTCACTTGTAAGACACGCTGAATAACCGTAATCAAAAACCATTAAAACGGTTTCGATTAAGGCACCATCTTTTAATTCGAACAAAAATTTAACCGTGCCATCACTTGATTCTTGTTTTCTTCTTATCTTAAATTCATCAATATAAAAATCATTTTTAAGCTTTTCTTGTAAGTCTTTTGAAATATCACTCATTTCTTCAAAAGAAGAAACTCTTTTCTCATAAAGCCATCTAAAAATTTGACGTGCTCTAAAAGGTTTTAAACCTAAATTAACTAAATAATTCTCTAAATCTTTTAATGTATAATCGTAAATTAAATCCATGTTATTCCTTTAATAGTTTAGCATAATAGAAACAATCTCCTAAATCATTAATAATTGTCTCCTCTTCAAGCAATTTGAAATTTGCATTTTTTGAAAGAAAATTTGAAACTTGTTTGCCATTTTCTTTCTTATTTAGCGTACAAGTACTGTACAAGATAATTCCTTTATCTTCTACAAGATCTTTACAAGATTCTAATAATTCTTGTTGAATTGTCTCCAACTCATCTAAGCTAGAAGGTTCAATATGATATTTCAAATCAGGCTTTCTAGCCAATGTTCCAAGTCCTGAACAAGGCACATCAAGCATTACTTTATCAAACTTTCTTTTTAAAGATTTATTTAAAACCCTGCCATCTAAATTTAAATAGTTAATACCATCAAAGCCTAGCAACTTAGCTTTGTTAGAAATGAGATAAAGTCTATTCTCATGAAGCTCATTTGCGTAAGCGTTTGTAGGTTTAACTATATCAAGACAATTAAATAATTTACCACCAGGGGCAGAACATACATCAAGTAAAGAATCTTTTTCTTTCAAATCCAAATGTCTAAATAAAGAAGCTGAGTTATAGTCTTGAATATAAAATTCCCCATTCTTGAAATTATCTGTATTAATTAAACTATGATCGCAAACAAAAATATCTTCATTAAGCCACGTAACTTCTTCTTTTAATGTGAACTTTTTATGATGATTAACTCGATAACAAACAATTGGAACTCTTTTATAGTTAGCTAATATTTTATTTAAAGAAGTTTCATCATATTGTTTAGCTAATAAAGAATATAACCATTTTGGCAAGGAATTGTTAATATAGGCATCTTTCGAATCTTTTAAGCTAATATTCTTATGCAATACAGCATTAATAAAAGCTTTATCAAAATCATTTTTAGCTAAATTAACATATTCATTATTAACAATATATTCTTCCTTTTTTAAATAAAATCTTTCGTAGATTGCCATTGAAAGAATGATTTTATTCTTAAGTGACGTTTTATCTTTAATAAAATCACTAACTTGAAATAATAAATAATCGTAATTTCTTAAAACTCCATTAACTAAATTGGTAACAAATGGTCTTTGTATCTCACTAATTTCCTTAAGCTTAGTGCGCATTAAAAGATTAGTGTAAGACTTATCACTAATAGTTTTGTATATAATATCTAAAGCTAATTCTCTTTGTGTCATTCTAAATATAATGGGTCAATATCTATTTTAATCTTTGAAACTTTATTTAAAGATAAATATTCATTCATCAACTTATAAGTTTCATCCAAAAGTTCTTTTAAGTTTTTATTTATCAATAATATGCGATACCTTTCTTGCTTCTGTAGCTTGTTTAAAGGCAATGGCTTATAGTATTTAAAACCTAGGCTAGGCAATTTTGAATTAAAAAAATCTAAAGATTTTTTGAGATATTCAACATTACTATCATACAGTAAAATCTCCAAAATGTGTGTGTAAGGAGGATAACTTGTATTAAAACGATAATGCATCTCAATATTGTAGAAATAGTTATAGTCTTGTTTTAAAACAGCTTTCAATACATAATGTTCAGGATTAAAAGCTTGGATAATAACCTCTCCATCATCATTTGCCCTACCACTTCTGCCAGATGCTTGCATAAGCAAATCAAAGGTCATCTTAGAAGCATTGTAATCTTGATGTGATAATCCTGCATCAGCATTTAATATGCCAACTAAAGTAACATTTGGATAATCTAGACCTTTAGCAATCATTTGCGTTCCAATCAAGATGTCAATTTCGCCTTTTCCAAAGCGATTTAAGATAATTTCATGAGAACCCTTTTTATATGTATTATCTCTATCCATTCGATCAATTCTTGCGTCAGGAAACAATTTATGGAGTTCTTCTTCAACCTTTAGAGTACCAAAACCATAGTAAATTAAATGATCGCTATTGCATTTAGGACAATATCTAGTAACTTTATAAGACCTTCCACATTGATGACATTTAAGCAAATTAACATCTTTATGATAGTTAAGTGGAACATCGCAATCCTTACACATAAGTGTAGTTCCGCAGTCACCACATTTAACAATTGGAGAGTAACCTCTTCTATTCAATAAAATAATAGCTTGTTTATGATTATTTAATGTTTCAGCAATTTTTTCCTTTAATGTTTTTGAAATGATATAAGAACTATGCCCCTTTAGCTCATCTACTAAATTTACAATTTTAATAGAAGGCAAAGAGTTATTGATTCTATTTTTTAATTCAAGCAATTCATAATCGCCTTTTAAAGCTCTAGAATATGACTGTAAGCTTGGTGTAGCACTAGCCAGCAGCACCTTTGCGTTTAAATCGGATGCACGTTTGATTGCCACATTTATCGTACTATAACAAGGGACACTATCTTGTTTATAACTTGAGTCATGTTCCTCATCGATAATAATTAAACCTAGATTATTAAAAGGCAAAAAGATAGAGCTTCTAGTTCCAACTACAATTTTTACATTGCCTTTTTTAACTCTTTGGTATTGCTCATATCTTTCCTGATCATTTAAGGCTGAATGATAGAAAATCACATCATTGAATCTTTCCTTTACTCGATTAATCATTTGTGGCGTTAAAGAAATCTCAGGAACAAGAATCAAAACTTCTTTATCTTGTTTAATATATTCTCTAGCTAAATGCAAATACACTTCTGTTTTACCAGATCCGGTAACTCCAAAAAGTAATGAAACAAGTTTGTCTGTTTTCAAAAATTGATTGTAAACATCATTTTGGTCATGAGTTAATTCTTTGAAATTATCATTTATTGATAGACCTGTATCCAAATATGATGATTCTTTTTTGTAAACAGTTAATACATTATTATTTATTAGTTTATTTACAATCGAAAGAGAAAGTTTCCTAGCCTGGCTAAGCAACATGTCATCTTTTAAAGAGTCATATACTTCTTTTTGTTTCTTAGTAAATTTATATTCAATATTATTTTTCTTAATATATTCAAATTCTTTAATATTTTTAATTACTCTAGAAGTTTTTAATGTTTTAGGAAGCATTGTGTTTAGACAACTAATAAAAGGAGAAATAGTTGTTTTTGAAAGCCACATTGCCAAATCGTATTGTTCTTTATTGATGATTGGATAATCATCAATAACAGTAACAATTGGAGACAATTTGTATCCCAACTCTTCTTCATATTCATTTAAATCATCAATATATTTTGAATTAATAACTAGTGCTACATTCTTACTCTTTGCAAAAAAGACATTAACCCTTTTAAAAGATTCAATGTCTTCATTAGAATAATATGAAAATAATTTATTTACATTTAAGCTAGCATTGGTAACAAATACTTCTATAACATACATGTCACTATTATAGCATTACTCAAATTTAACTATGACTACCGCATCTACCATTTTTACCGATTTATTGCTTGAAAAACATTTCATCTCATCAGTATCACCTTTTTTGGCTATAACGTTATAATCATCACTTGAAACGATATTTATATCCGTTTTATGAATTACTTCAAAATATCTTTCAAGAGGAGCGTCATTTAGAAAAAAAATGTATTTGATAAAGTTCAATAATTGCTTACAATCTATTGAAAGTAATAGATACTGTCTCATAAGAAAGAAGACAAATAAAAAAGCCTTGTGCCAGTAATTCTACACAAAGCTATAAATGAACGAACTTTTTAGTTTATCTTTATCAAACAAAGATAATATCTTATTTAAACTTAACATGAATAATGCATACCTCTGCAATAGTACCAACACGCATATTTGGGCCAAATAAACCTAGTCCAGATGTGGTAATAGCTTGAAAGTTATCATTTGTGTAGAGGCCATAAGAATTAGTCCAAACAATATCGGTAATTATTTTAGTAGGCCATAACTGCCCATCATGGGTATGTCCAGCCATCATTAAATCAACGCCAATATTTTTAAGTTCATCATATTCTCTAGGCTCATGATCTAAAACAAAGAAAGGCATATCATCATCAACTTCACTAGCGATTTCATCAGTTGTTTTTCTAGTAGTATTACCTAGATTTGGTCTTTCTTCATCAGCTCTACCGTATAAAGTGATTGAATCATTAATCACAACGCTTTCATCGTATAAGAGATTGATATTTGATTTTTCAATAAACTCTAGCATTTCATCAGAAGCAACTTTATTAGAAATATCTTTATCATTAAAAGTAAAACCGCAAAGAATAGGCTCTTCAACATCATGATTACCTAAAACCGCATAAACACCATAGTTGGATTCTATTTGATTAAATAATTCAATAAGCTTGTCTGGATTTTTAATTGCACTGTATTGGTTATCAAAAATATCACCAGCAATGCAAACTAAATCAACATTATTCGAATTAATAATATCAACCGCTTTCTTTAAATGAGCTTCACCAATATTGTAGCCAAATTGAGGATCGCCAAATAAAGCAATTGTCATTTCATCTCCAAAATTTCCACCATCTTTATCAACATAAATAGTATATTCAGTAGTATGAACTATTTTGGCATTAATGATTCCATAAACAGAAGTAGCAAAAGTCAAAACAATAATTAAAGCAGTACAAATTTGTCTAGCTTTTTGATTATTGTATTTATCTTTTTTGATCTTAGAATAAACCCATCTAATTAAATCAATTACGGCAACATATAAAATTAAATATAAACTAATTCCCAACCAATAAGAACCAATTTGTGATAAAGGTCTTTTTAATGAAGTGGTATCAGGCAACAAAAACGCTACGCCAATAATCAAAGTCAAAATAAACATTGACCAAGAAAAGTGCTTAAGCCACCATCTTAAAGTCTTGTTTTTGATTTCAAGAGTATCAACAAACTTATACCATCTCCTACATACCCAATAGATAATTGCCAAGTAAATTGGCGATAAAATTGCAGCTAACATATTTCCTCATTTCTATATACAACACCACTAGCATCACTAGTAATACCCTCGCCCATATTAGGATGTTTATGTGAGTAACAAACATCTAACGCAAAAATAATAACTAGTATAGTACAAATTATTTTTAAAGCTTTTTGATTAACTTTTCTAAGCAAGTTATCAATAAGCGGAGCTAAAAAGTATACTGCCGCAATTCCTCCAAGCCCAAAAACAAGTAGACCTTCAGCACATATTCTGCCATTTAAATTTAAGAAATAGCCACTATAGTTCCACCATCTAGTTCCATTATGAGTTAACTCTAAGAATACACTTGTAAAATATTCGACAAAGCCACACAAAACAATTGAAGTCGCAAATTCTTGTAAAACCGATTTTCTAAAACGATATAAGAACAATAGAATTAAAAGAATACCTGATCCATATACAGGAAGCCATGGTCCTTTTAAAATACCTCTATTAACAAATGTGCCATCATTTACAATATGCAAAGAAACTTCCCAAAGCCAGCCAATAAAAGATAAAATAAAGAAAATTGCGATTAATGTAGTAATACTATATTGTCTATTAGCTAAAATAACAGTATCTTTTTTAGCTTTTTCCTCGATTTCAAACGGAGATAATCTTTCAGGATAAATTTCACTTTCAAAAATAGATTCAAACATATCATGTTTTGTTTGTTCAAAAAGTGCTTTGTTGTATTGATTTGACTTTTCATCATAATGTAATACAACGCCTAGCCCTCTTGCAAAAAAACGTTCTACTTTACCATATTTAGGAAAATCAGGAATTACATCTCTATTTTCATAAATATCTCTATAATGAGCCATTAAAGTCTCTTTATTTGCTTTCTTAAATAAATATTCATCATTTAAAAGCTCATAGCCATCAATTTTATTATCAATAGCTAATTGTCTAACATAAGCGTAATATTGTACGCTGAAACATTCAAAATAAGCGTTAGAAAAAACAATGCCTGTTATTCCAAAAGTTAAGCCATCAAGAATATACCAGCCTAAGAAAGTTACATAGTGCTTAAACAACTCCCACTTATGGCCTTTCATCATTTTTCTAGATAAAGTGACTGCTTGGTTAGCTTTTATGCCTGGATTTTCAGCCGAAATATAGAAAACCTGCGAATAAGAAAATAATTTTATAATTCCACCAACTATAGTTAATGACCAAAGAAACGAGTACAACTCGGTCACAAAAGAAGTCCAAGCAACATTAAAGAATTTCTTTATTCTAAATATATATAAATATCTAGGAGCCTTAACTTTATCGTAAGTATATCCTTCCAAAAAAATACGTCTATAAATGATTTTAAAACTGCCTCTAACAAGGAATGATACAAATGCCAATAAAAATGCAGCAAATACTACCAAGACTTTGGCAATAATATCTTTATCAGAAAACAATGTCTTAGCCGCTTTATAAATTACTACAAAAATAGAACCACTACTAAAATTAGACATAACACTAGCTAAAACGCCATTAGTATAGCCAAGTTCTATAGGCCCTAATTTTCGATCTTCAGGTTTTGAATTATTTACGGATTCTTGAGCCTTATCTAAGCCATTAAACAATAAATCAACAAGTGGACTCTCACTAGATTTCGCATCAATGCTTTCGGTAAATTCAATACTAGAATCATTGTTTTTTACAAGATAAGTTGAACTGGCATAACTAGCACCAATAAAAGATGCCAATAAACAAGAAATCACAAAAATGGCATAATGTTTCTTTAAATTATGCTTAGCTTTCGCCTTCGCTTCTTTTCTATCAAACATAAAAACTCCCCTTAAACTTCATAATTATAAAAAAATTGGTTAATTATTACAATTAACCAATTGAACCACTCATGTTTATTTTTAATAGCTGATTTAATTCAACAGCATATTCCATCGGAAGTTCCTTAGTAAACGGTTCTATAAAACCTAAGATAATCATTTGAGTAGCATCTTCTCTTGATAGACCACGAGACATCAAGTAGAATAATTGTTCCTCAGAAATCTTTGAAACAGTAGCTTCATGTTCAATAGTGCAAGAATTATTAGAAACTATATTTGTTGGAATGGTATCGCTTGTTGACAGATCATCAAGAATTAAAGTATCACATTCCACTTTAGCCTTAGAATTAGTTGCGTTCTTCCCCATAACAACTGAACCTCTATAATTAGCTTTGCCACCAACTCTACATAATGACTTAGAAATAATAGTGCTAGATGTATTTGGAGCTAAATGAATCATTTTAGCGCCAGCATCTTGAACTTGCTTATGGCTTGCTACAGCAATAGAAATGCAAATACCCTTTGCGCCCCTTCCATTTAAGACACAACATGGATATTTCATATTTAAATGAGAGCCAATATTGCCATCAATCCATTCCATAACGCCATTTTCTTCAACAAGCGTTCTTTTGGTAACTAAATTTAAAATGTTACTTGACCAGTTTTGAACTGTTGAATAACGACATTTAGCATTCTTTTTAACAATAATTTCTACCGTAGCTGCATGTAAAGAATCATTTGAATACTTTGGTGCAGTACAACCTTCAACATAATGAAGATCACTGCCCTCATCACAAATAATTAATGTCCTTTCAAATTGACCCATTAATTCAGAATTAATTCTAAAGTAAGATTGCAAAGGTTTTTCAAGTTTTACGCCTTTAGGCACATAAATAAAAGAACCGCCAGACCAAACAGCTGCATTTAAAGCAGCAAATTTATTGTCCGCATAAGATACAACGGTACCAAAATACTGCTTAAAAAGATCAGGATATTTCTTTAGAGCTGTATCTGTATCATAAAAAATAACGCCCTTCTCTTCCACCTCTTTAAGCATATTATGGTAAACAACCTCTGACTCATATTGAGTAGAAACACCTGCAAGAAACTTTTGTTCTGCTTCAGGAATCTTTAATTTCTCAAAAGTATTCTTAATAGTTTCAGGAACTTTCTTCCAATCTTTTTCTACTTTGTCACTAGGCTTAATGTAGTATGTGAAATCATTAAAATCAATTTCACTTAAGTCTGGTCCAAAGCTTGGAAGAGGCATTTCTACAAACTTATGATAGGCTTTCAAACGATATTCAAGCATCCAGTCTGGCTCATTTTTAGCTTTTGAAATCTCTCTTATAACTTCTTCATTTAAACCTTTAGTGGTCTTAAAAACGGAGACATCTTTGTCTTTAAAGTCGTAGGCATACTCCTCTTGATTCTTAATAATATCTTTATTATCACTCATAACTATCTATCAACTCTTCCATGGCCTTAATACCAATTGTTCCACACTTAATACGATTAGCTTGTTTAGACAAAGTATCAAAAGCATTAGCCTCTTCCAATACATCACTATCGTATTCTTCCTCATTAATCATTTTCTTATATTCATTGATAATGCTTTTAGCTTCACTAACAGTTTTCTCCTTAATTAAAGTAGACATTATTGAAGTGCTGGCAAAACAAATCGTACAGCCAACGCCATCAAACCTAACATCTTTAATTATTCCGTCTTCAACAAGCATTTGAACCTTTATATCATCTATACAAGAATCACTTGCATTATGTACCATATGATATCTGTCATCATCAATCAAGCCTTTATTGCGAGGATTTTGATAATGATCTAAAAGTATTTCTCTTTTTAAAAACTCGTCCATCATATAATTGCTCCTATGCATTTCTCAAGAGTGCAATCTTTTAAAACATCTATAAATTTATCAATCTCATCAGTAGTGTTATAAAGATATAAACTCGCTCTAATCGATTGATCAGTGCCAATAATATTATGCAAAACTTTTGCACAATGATTGCCAGTTCTAACCGCAATATGATACTTATTTAAATATGAGCCAACATCTTGAGCAAATATACCTTTAACATTAAAAGATGTAATAGCGCAATCAGCATTTGGGTTATATACCTCTACATTATCAAGCTTAGTTAATTTGCTCATCATATATTTAATTAAATAATTATCATACTCTTCGATATTTTTTATATCTAAATAAGATAAATATCTAATAGCGCCATTTAAGCCCAAAACACCTTCAATATTAGGGGTACCAGCCTCAAATACTTCTGGAACTTCTTTTAAAATAATATTTCCTTCTTTATCAAATCTTGCATTAGCTCCTCCTCCCATCGTTAGAGGATCTAAGGTTTTAAGCAAAATATATTTGCCATATAAAACACCAACACCACTTGGGCCAAGCATCTTATGTGCTGAAAAAGATAAGAAATCAACATCTAAATCTGATACATTAACTTTAATATGTGGCACAGCTTGTGAGCCATCTACCAACACTAATGCATTATTTTTATGAGCAATCGTACAAATATCTTTGATTGGATATTTATAACCCAAAACATTTGACACATAGCTCATACAAACTAGTTTCACACTAGAATCGAAACACTTTTCATATTCATTAATATTAAATGTTCCATCTTCATTTAAGGGAATGTATTTAATATTTAACTTTTTATCTTTGGCGATTCTAAATAAAGGCAAAATATTAGAGGCGTGTTCAACAAGAGTTGTTAAGATTGTATCGCCTTCTTTTAAAGTATGTGCAATACCATAAATAACCGTATTTAATGAAGCAGTAGCTCCACTTGTGAAAACTATTTCCTCATCTTTTTTTGCATTTAGAAAATCCTTAACAAGTTTTCTAGTTTCATCGTATTTTTTTGAAACATCGAAAGACATATCGTAATCGCCACGATGAATATTGCTAGTTTTATTCAAGTAATAATTATCAACTGAATCGATAACACATTGCGGTTTAAAAGTAGTAGCACCACTATCAAAATAAATTAGCTCAGGATTATTAGCGATAATAGGAAAATCTTTTCTAATATTATTTACATCAAACATATAGAACTAACCTTCTTATTAACTTTATCTTTAATTTCTTCGCCACACATAAATTCGTTATAAAATTCATCATCAGGCATAAGATAGCTAACCAAAAGTAATTTTAAAGCATCTTTCTTAGATAAACCGCGAGAATTCATATAAAACAAGACATCTTCATCAATTGTTCCAGAAGAAAGTGAGTGCGATGCTTCAACATCATTTTCATCAATCAACAAAACAGGAAGTATCTTACTTGATTTAGGTTTTTCAAAAGTAAGACATCTATTCTTTTGATGGCATTTACTTCTTTTTGCTCCTTTTTCGATTTTGCCAATGACATTCATCGAGAAATCAGTATTGTCTAAACAAACAACATTATTGCTTATATTTACTTCAGATTCACTTTCCCTATTTATAAGATTAAATTTAATCTTCTTGGTGTTAACGCCTAAATAAGTACTGTTTATCGTTAAAGTTGAATTCTTAAACACCTCAAGATTATTATCATGAATAAAATTAAATTGGTTTAAATCCAAATAACTAATCTTGACATTCGAATTAATAACTTTGCCAGTTTCGATTAATTCAATATTTGAATTGCCATTATTAAAGACAAGAATCGAGTAATCGCCATCTTTTAATTCATAATTAATTTTTAAATTATTATCAACAAAGATAGAAACATTTTCACTAGAAGTAAAGCTAAGATTTAGAGTATCTTCATTGATATCTCTATATACCTTAGCCATGTTTAACCCTCGGATTTCTAGCACATGTGCCAAGCGAATAAACCATCGGCTTTTCTTCCTTTAATGGTTGAATCTTTAATTCGTCATATAACCAATCATAACCATCTTGGTCAATCTTTAAAACAAGTTCACTGTCACCTTCAACAACAATTTTGCCATCAACAATTACATGGGAATGTGTAGGCTTGATTGAAGTAAAGAATCTTTCATAGTGAGATACAACCATTAATCCCAAGCCAGTTTCTTCTTTTAACTTTAATATCGCATCAGAAACAAGTTTAATCGCATCAACATCTAAACCCGAATCGATTTCATCAAGCATTGCAATACTAGGCTTAAGCATCATCATTTGAAGAATTTCATTACGCTTTTTTTCACCACCGGAAAATCCGTCATTCACAAATCGATGTGCCAAATCTTCTTTCATCTTTAATTGTTTAATGCCACCATCAATTTCTTTAATAAATTTAAATAAAGAAATAGGTTCTTCTTGTCTAGCATTAATAGCTGCCCTTAAAAAATCAGAGTTAGTAACTCCGGAAATTTCTTGAGGATATTGAAGTGCTAGAAATAAACCCTTCTTACTTCTTGTATCAACACTCATGTTCAGTACATCTTCACCATTAAAAGTGATAGATCCACTAGTTACTGTATAATTAGGATTTCCCATGATAGTTTGAAGTAAAGTGCTCTTACCATTACCATTAGGACCCATGATTGCATGAATTTCCCCATCTTTTACAGTTAAATTAATTCCTTTTAATATCTCCTTTTCCCCAACAGAGACATGTAAATCTTTTATATCTAATATATTGCTCACATTATCACCTCGAAAAAGATTATAACATTACTTAAAAAAGAGTGATAATTTACAATCCTTGTGTGAAATTAACCTGAAAATTCGCTGCAAAAATTGTTTTATATGCACACTCATAGTATAATTATTGAGTTTTTAGGAGGTTTCCAATGGAAATTAAAGATATTCTAAAGAAGTATTGGTTTGTAGGCATTGTCGCAATAGGACTTGTAGTATACGGAGTAGTATATTGCGTACAATCATATCAAAACCGTACGATTTATGTAGATGCTAAAGAAAGTGATGGTAAGTCAATTGTCTACACATTAAATGATGAAAATTATTATGCCGACGATTTATATAGCGACTTATATGATTCTCTAGGCCAAAGCACAGCTTATTTAAAGTGGAGCCAAGAAATTATCAGAAATGCTTATGAGACTACCGATGATATTTCAACTTTAGCAAACAATTATTATGCTTATATATCTCAATACAATGAGACAAGCACAATTGATTCTTCACTTAAATCAAGTGGATATGTTAATGGTAGTGCAGATTTATTAGACTATTGCCTAGATATGGTAAAAGCAAATAAGTTATACAAAGAATTCTACCTAGCTAACTATGATACTTATGTTCCTAAGTATATCGAAACATATTCACCTAAGAAGGTTTACCACATCTTAATCAAAGTAGCTGATGTTACTGATTCTACAGATGATGATGGCAACAGCACAAAGGTTGCTAACCTAACAGAAGATGAACAAGCAAAACTTGATGAAGTTACTGAAGCAATTAAAAATGGTGGCGATGTTAAGAGTCTAGCTGCTGAATATTCGGATGATTCAAGTAACGAAAATGAAGGCTATGTTGGATTATTTAATTCCAATACTATTAGTAACTATTTAGTAAGTGAATTTGCTGACGCTGTTAAGGAACTTGATTATGGTGAAACAACAAGTGAACCAGTATTAAGTGCCTACGGTTATCATTTTATTTATGTTGAACAACCAACAGATGATGAATTAAAAGCTGATGATACGTTCATGTCAGAAATTTCAAGTTTCTACAGTTATTCAAATGTAAAAGCATTAAGCGAAAAAGCTGATGAACTTGGCATTACTATTCAAAATGAAGATCTTAAATCTTTGATTGATGAATATTTAACTCAAGCTGAAGAAGAGATCAATCCTTCAACTACTGATGAAAGCGAGGCAAGCGAATAATGAAAAAAATATTAACTGTATTAATGAGTTTAGGCCTATTAGTTGCTTGTTCAAGCAATCACTATTCTTCTATTTCAGATGGTGATGAAGTAATTTTTACTAAGGCAGATGGAACATCATATTCTAAACAAAGCTTGTATGAAGATATGAAGTCAAACGATATTGCTGATACTTTAAAGGTTGGCTTAATTAATAAGTTAGCTGAATATGAAGGAATCGATATGGAAGAAGTTGAAAATGAAGTAAGCGAAACTGTTGATGCAATGGTTACTGCGGGATATGATCAATTTATTATCACTTATTATGGTTCCGTTTCAAACTACAAAAACAGCACAATTGCCAATCAAGCACTAACAAAGTTATGTGAGAATGAGGTTACAAATAACTTCGATCAATATGTTAGTGATTATGAACCTTATAAAGCTGAAATTGTATATTTTGACACTAAAGAAGCAGCTCAAGCCGTTCTTGATGCTGTCGCAAATGAAGAAAATACTTTTGAATATGCTTGTACAGAAAATGGCTATACAAGCGAGGTTAGCGAAACACTTTATACTGATAGTGATTCAGATCTTCCAGTTGATGTTAAAGACTACGTGTTAAATACAGAAACTACTGGTTTATCAGATGTTATTGAAGTATCCACAACTACTACAGATAGTGATGGAAATTCTACCGTTACTCCAAGATACTACATTGTAAACCTTATTTCTAAGAATGCTGAAGATTTCAAAGATGAATTTATTAGCACAATTGCAGAAAAAGTTGATCAAGAAACTTTAATTAACTCTTTACTAGAAAAATATAATATTGAAGTTCATGATCAAAGCGTTTATGAAGCTTTAAAAGATACTTACGGAGCAGTTAAATAATGTGCGTTTTCTGTAAAATTATAAGTGGCGAAATTCCCTCTTATAAAGTATATGAAGATAATGATTTTGTTGCGATATTAGACGCAAGTCAAACAACATTAGGACATACTTTAGTTATTCCGAAGAAGCATTATCCTAATATGTTAGAAATGCCTAATAATGAATATGAAAAGCTAATGGGATTAACGCAAAAGCTTGCCATTCAAATTACAAATAATTTGAATGCTAATGGATGCAATGTCTTAATTAACTCTAATGAAGTTGCTGGTCAAACAGTTATGCATACACATATTCATATCATTCCTAGATATACTACTTCAGATTCAATCAAGATTGAATTTAAAGAAAATAAATTCAACCAAGAAGAAACGTTAAAAAGAATTAAAGGTTAATCAATTGATTAACCTTTTTTAATACGCATTATTAATAATATTATCGATAATAATGTTGCAACAAACAAAATGATTAAAGTCAAATATAACGTATTTAAGCTTTATTCCCATGGCTTTTAACAGTAATAACTGGCCCAATAAATTATCTTTCATATATTAATTGATCCTTTCATAGAATCAATTGTATTAAAAAGATAACCTTGGCATTTTAATATTTACCATTATTGGTTAAATATATACTGCCATAATTGGTTATCTTTATTTAATCATTAACAAAGTTTATTAATAATACTAATGGATTTGCTAATTTTAAAAGAACTAGAAATAGAATTTTATACTATCTTAATAAGAACGAAACATACAAAATATAAGCATAATAAAAAGTGGTTTGAATAGTGATAGTCAATCAATATTGATTATCGCTTTTTTAATTCAAACCACATAATTGTAATAGGTATATCACTAAACGTTATAGGTAAGACCGCAATAATATTAAAGGACTAACCACAAGTGTTTATAGGTTACACCGAAGGATTATTTATAAACAAAAAAGCAACATAATTAGCTGTTCTTTTTGATATCAATAACTTCATAGCCAATGTTGTGAAGAACTTGTTTAAGCTTTGTTTCATCAAGCAATTCATCTGTTACTATAGTTGTCTCATTCTTTTTATGATTAG